>JAUYHF010000015.1 GCA_030690165.1 Deltaproteobacteria bacterium
GAGTATGTCCTTTCCTGCCATTCTGCCCTCCTTAAAATAAGGACAGTTTAGCATCTCTGAATTAGAGCCTGCCCCTGAAGGCTTTAATCAGTGGACATTTCTACTTTGGCAGAATAGGACATTATCACTTTGGGATTACACTAACTTTTCTTGACATAAAAGTGTGATTTGATATATTTGAGTGAATGCATGTTGTTGCCATTATCCCTGCACGGTATGCCTCTACACGTCTTAACGGGAAACCGCTTCTACATATAGCCGGAAAACCCATGATCCAATGGGTATATGAAAGGGCAAAGAAGGCAAAGCTCACAAATGATGTAATCGCAGCCACTGATGATAAACGGGTTTTTGATGCAGTCAGATATTTTGGCGGCACGGCTGTAATGACATCCCCTGAACACAGGACCGGCACGGACAGGATTGCAGAGGCGGCAGACGGACTGAACGCTGATATAATTGTAAATGTCCAGGGCGACGAGCCATTGATTGAGCCGGAAATGATTGATGAGGCGATAAGGCCGCTAACGAATGATTCGGAAATAGTTGTGGCAACCCTCAAGACAAAGATAAGAGATGAAGCAGAATTGAACAATCCGAATGTTGTAAAGGTTGTGACTGATAAAAACGATTTTGCCCTTTATTTTTCTCGCTATCCGATACCGTATGTGAGAGAACAGGCAAATCCCCCCATCCCCCCTTTGGGAAAGGGGGGCAAGGGGGGATTAGGTCATTACAAACACATCGGGCTTTATGTTTATAGAAAAGACTTTCTTTTAAAATTTGCCAAGATGAAACCAACTCCATTAGAAGAGGCGGAAAAACTTGAGCAGTTGAGGGTTCTGGAAAATGGTTATAAGATAAAGGTTGTTGAAACAGAACATGATTCAATAGGTGTGGATACAGAGGAAGATATGGAGAGGGTAAGAAAGATAGTAATAAAAAACCATGGCCGAACCTAAAAAACATATCAAAACCAAATTCATATTTGTAACAGGCGGCGTTGTTTCATCGCTCGGCAAGGGTATTGCCTCTGCGTCAATTGGCGCCTTGCTTGAAAGCAGGGGTTTAACTATAACCCTTCAAAAACTTGACCCGTATATAAATGTTGATCCTGGCACAATGAGCCCGTTCCAGCACGGCGAGGTTTTTGTTACGGATGACGGAGCAGAGGCAGATTTGGATTTGGGGCATTACGAAAGGTTCACAACTGCCAGGATGTCAAAAAGGAATAATTTTACAACAGGACAGGTTTATGATTCTGTCATAGCAAAGGAAAGAAGAGGCGATTATCTTGGCGTAACTGTTCAGGTAATCCCGCACATAACCGATGAGATAAAAGACAATATACTGAAGGTTGCTGACAATGTTGATGTTGTCATAGTTGAAATAGGCGGAACTGTAGGCGATATTGAGAGCCTTCCGTTTCTTGAGGCAATAAGGCAGTTGAGATTTGATCTTGGCAAGGAAAATTGCCTGTATATCCACCTTACCCTGATACCTTTTATCCATACAGCAGGCGAATTAAAGACAAAGCCGACTCAGCACAGCGTAAACAAATTAAGAGAGATAGGCATTCAGCCTGACATCCTCCTCTGCCGCACAAGCCGCAATCTTTCCCCGGAACTAAAGGCAAAGGTTGCCCTATTCTGCAATGTTGACAGGGATGCGGTCATAACTGCAATGGATGTTGACTGCATATACGAGGTGCCGCTTGTCTTCCATAACGAGGGGCTTGATGAAAAGATTGTAAAGTTGTTAAATATCTGGACAGGGTCGCCGAAACTTGAGCAATGGGAGAGAATAGCAAGGAAGAGAAAGAACCCTAAACATGAGGTAACAATAGGTATAGTGGGGAAGTATATAGATCTTCAGGATTCTTACAAAAGCCTCCATGAGGCGCTGGTGCACGGCGGGATTGTAAATAATTCCAGTGTTAGTCTGATATACATAGATTCGGAAGATGTGGAAAAGAACAGCCCAAAAGCCCTGCTTAAAAACATTGATGCTGTTCTTGTCCCCGGCGGTTTTGGAAGCAGGGGCATAGAGGGAAAGATCCTTGCCATTCAGTATGCGAGGGAAAAAAAGATCCCATTCTTCGGCATATGCCTCGGTATGCAGGTGGCCGCAATAGAGATAGCAAGAAACCTCTGCGGCCTGAAAGACGCTAATTCCAGTGAATTCAATCCTGATACGTCTAATCGTGTAATTGACATGATGTTAGAGCAGCGGTGTGTCACATCAAAGGGCGGGACAATGAGGCTTGGGGCATATCCGTGCGTGTTGAACAAAAACACCCTTGCCTTCAAGGCATACGGGAAACTGGAGATAAGCGAGAGGCACAGACACAGATATGAGGTGAATAATGATTATCGGGATGCGATGGAAAAGGCAGGGGTTATATTCAGCGGCCTCTCCCCTGACGGCAGCCTTGTAGAGATTATGGAATATAAAAATCACCCCTGGTTTCTGGGCTGCCAGTTTCATCCTGAATTTAAGAGCAGGCCAATGCAGCCGCACCCGTTGTTTGAGGAATTTATAAAGGCGGCAATTAAAAACAAGGAGAAATGGAAAAGAAAAAAGAGATAAATCTGATGCGCGTTGCAGTATATTACAATAATAACGATATAAGGCTTGAAGAGAGGCCTGTCCCGCAGATTCAGGAAGGAGAACTCCTTATAAAGGTAATTGCAAGCGGCATATGCGGCAGTGATGTCATGGAGTGGTACCGCATAAAAAAGGCGCCTCTTGTTTTAGGCCACGAAATTGCGGGAGATATTGTTGAGGTCGGCAAAGGTATAGATAAATATAAAAAAGGGGACAGGGTCTTTGTCTCTCATCATGTCTCCTGCAACACATGCCACTATTGCCTCACAGGCCACACATCTGTCTGCGACACACTCAGAACCACAAACTTTGACCCTGGCGGTTTTGCTGAATATATCCGTGTGCCAAAGATAAATGTTGACAGGGGAACATTTGTCCTACCGGACAGCGTTTCGTATGAAGAAGGCGCATTCATAGAGCCAATTTCATGCTGCCTTCGCGGATTGAAGCTTGCCCATTTTCAGCCCGGACAAAAGATCCTTGTCATCGGCAGCGGAATGTCAGGGCTTCTTCATATCCAGCTTGCAAAGGCGTTTGGCGCAGGAAATATTACAGCAACAGATGTAGGTGAATATCGTCTGAATGCTGCTAAAAGATTTGGCGCAGACGAGGTAATAAGCGCAAGGGATGATGTGCCGAAAAAAATGAAAGAGATAAATAAGGGCATGCTGGCAGACCTTGTTATAATATGCACAGCAGCAGAGTCCGCAATCCAGCAGGGCTTGCAATCTGTTGACAGGGGCGGAACAGTCCTTTTCTTTGCGCCGACAAATCCGGATGTTAAAATCCCCGTTCCACTCTGGGATATATGGCGGAACGAAGTAACACTCACCACATCCTATGCGGCAAGCCAACTTGATATTGAGCAGTCAATAGAACTCATAGCAAACCGCCGCGTCAATCTTAAAGACATGATTACCCACCGATTCAGCCTCAAGGATGCAGGCAAAGGATTTCAGCTCGCTGCAAAGGCGCAGGATTCCATAAAGGTAATCATAGAGCCGCAGAGATCTTTTAATCCAGGTTGACAGACTAATCTTCGTCTGTTATGATTTAATCAATTTCTCAAAAGGAGGTGCATGACAATGGCACATCAGGTGAAAAGATTTGAAATCAAGGGGCTGGACGGCATATCTGATAATCAGATATCACAGCACAGGGACATACTCTACGCAGGGTATGTAAATAAACTCAACGAGATTGAGGAAAAACTCAAGGTATCAGACAGAAGCAAGGCAAATCAGATTTACAGCGAGTTCAGGGCACTGAAGGCAGACGAGACATTTGCGCTTAACGGCGTTATCCTGCACGAACTGTATTTTGAAAATCTAAACGTCAAAAGCGAAAAGAAGCCGGGTGGCAAGCTTGCGGACATGATAGCCAGAGATTTCGGGTCAATTGAAAAATGGCAGGAGGATTTTAAGGCATGCGGCATGGCTGCAAGAGGGTGGGTAATTCTCGGCCTCTGCCTTTATGATTCAAAACTCCACAATTACTGCCTTGACACCCATCATTTCAATGTGCCTGTGTGCGTTATGCCTGTGCTTGTGATGGATGTTTATGAACACGCCTATGTGATAGACTACGGCGTTAAAAGGCCGCCGTATATTGACGCATTTATGAAGAATATTGACTGGTCAATTACCCAGAAAAGACTCAACCAGATAGAAAATGGAAAGAGTATAATACCGATGGCGGCAAGTTAGATATAAAATTTATCAAACAGAATAGGAGGAAAGCAGTATGCCCATATTGCGGATAACAAAGGAAGAGCTTAAGGCAAAGTTGGATAAAAAAGAGGATTTGGTAATTATAGATGTCCGGGCAGGGGATTCCTATAATACCAGCTCTCTAAAGATAAAGGGCGCTGTGCGCATAACCCTTGATGAGCTGGAAAAGGATATTAAAAATCCGCCCCAGGGAAAAGAGATCATCACCTACTGTACCTGAACAAATGAACACTCCAGTGCCCGTGCGGCACAAATATTGATGAGTAAAGGGTTTAAGAATGTACGGCCTCTTACAGGTGGATTTAATCCATGGGCAGATGCCGGATATCCGGTGGAACTAAAACAGGTATAAAAAAGGACCCCCTTGTTGGCAAAACTTTAACAAGAGGGTCCTTTTTTATTTGCATGTGCACTCTGCTGTTTTTTTGTTGCAGCCGCTACACACTCCGTTCTTGATCGGTTTGCCGCATTTGGCACATGGTGAACATCCGCATGTTTGACACATCTTTATCACCTCCTCTGTAGGCTATGCGTAAGTATTGCCACAGAATCGGGGGGATGTCAAGTGGAAGTATTTTCTGTGTTGTTTGAATTTATAATCTGCTTGAGTTGGTAAAAAAATTCTGATAAAGTTGGGAAACTGCTCAATAACTGGTTAGGTCGCAAATAAATACAATTTGACAGAAACAGAAGTCATTGTTATTTTAAAAACAATAATACCAAACAGCAAAGCAACAAAGAAGTATTTAGGAGGCAAAAAATGAAAAGGGAAGCGTATTTGGACAAAGAAGAGAGGAAATTGGCAAAATCATTTGAAAATGAGGAATGGGTTTCCGACCTCACTGAAAAGGAAAAGAAACAATACGAGGAATATGCCGGCTATAGCCTCAACAAACAAAAACGTATCAATATCCGAATGACTGAACGAGATTTAAAGAAAATCCGGGCGAAAGCAATCGAAGAGGGCATACCATATCAATCCCTTATCTCAATGTTGATTCACAAATATAATGAAGGGAAAATATTGATTAACCGAGAAATAGCCTAACGAATCACTCGTGAGGCCTTAGTTTCGCTGCGCCATACAGTTTAATCGTTATCTTACTGATAAAGTAATTCAGGATATAATGCCTTTCCCTGAAAAACATCTTACATGAAGATACGAAATACAAATTATAAATTTAAGATTGCCGGTTTTTTGCTTGCATCCTGCAGCCTGCATCTTGCAACCGTCTCTGCAGCCCACTCGTTTTTTGTCGAAACGCGAAACATAAATAAGGCTATCGCATTAAAAACCATTGTCATTGATCCGGGACACGGGGGAGAAGACACGGGGGCCATTGGGCCTTCCGGGATAAAGGAAAAGGACATAAACCTTCAAATTGCAAAAAAACTTAAAAAACTTATTTCACGAAAGATGGGAGGCAGGGTAATACTTACAAGATCAGACGATACTTTTATCCCTCTGGAACAAAGGACTGCAATTGCAAATAAAAATAAGGCAGACCTTTTTATAAGCATCCATGCCAATGCAGCATATAGAAAAGGGGCATCCGGCGTTGAAACATATTTCTTAAGTTTCGGCGCATCCGATGAAGATGCAAAACGGGCAGCTGATTTTGAGAATGCTGCAATATCTGCCGGAGATAAAAAAGACGGCAAAGGGGCCGATGACCTGAAGACTATCTTGATGGATATGGCACAGACAGAGTTTTTAAATGAAAGCGGCCAACTGGCAGAGATGCTTCAGGAAAGCCTCTGCCGTATACTGAAGGTGGAAAACCGCGGTATAAAGCAGGCCCCTTTTATTGTGCTTGCCGGCGCTGCAATGCCGGCAGTGCTTGTAGAGGTGGGGTTTATATCAAATGCAAGGGATGCAAAGCGATTGACATCAAACGAAACACAGGACGCGATTGCAGAGGCGATATATAAAAGTCTGATGAGATTTGACGGCATATTGAAGGCCAAGATGGGATATGCCTATGATAAAGACGGGATGTAGGAGGTGTTATGTCTTTTGATTTTGTTTTGCCGGACTTAGGCGAAGGAATAACAGAAGGTGAGATACGGCGGTGGCTTGTTAAAGAAGGCGATGCTGTTAATGAGCATCAGGCTATTCTTGAGGTTGAGACGGATAAGGCTGTTGTTGAAGTGCCTTCTCCCAAAAAGGGTTTTGTGCAGAAGATACGCAAACTGGAAGGCGAGATCGCAAAGGTGGGAGATGTCCTGCTTACCATTGTTGAAAAATTAGATGTAGGGGAGGGGCTTGTCCCCTCCCAAGAGAAGAAATCTTTTGGTGTAGTCGGCCGCCTGCCGGAGGCAGAAGATATTTTGGCAACACCTGCTGTTAGAAGCCTTGCAAAGAGGCTTGGCGTAGATATTGAAAAGGTAAAAAGCACTGGTTTAATGGGAAGGATAACAGAGGAAGATGTAGTAAAGGCATCAGGCGGGGGCAAGGATATAACAAAAGACCAGTATGGTTCTGTTGAAAGGGTTACGATAAAAGGCGTAAGGCGGAGTATTGCAAAGAATCTTCTGGCAAGCATGCGCACAGCTGCATTTGTTACCGGCATGGATGATGCGGACGTATCGTCTCTGTGGAGGCTGAGGGAAAAGGAAAAAAAGATTGCCCTGTCAAAGGGGATAAGGCTTACATTCCTGCCGTTTTTAATGAAGGCTGTTCAGCATGCCCTGAAAGAACACCCAATGCTCAATGCGTCTGTTGATGAGGCAGGTGAGGAGATAGTAGTTAAAAAATATTATAATATCGGCGTTGCTGTTGATACTACGGAAGGGCTTATGGTGCCTGTTGTAAAGGATGTGGATAAAAAGACAATCCTGGAACTGGCAAAGGAGCTTCAGGAACTGAGCGAGAAGGCAAAGGAGAGAAAGATAAAACTTGAGGAGCTTAAGGGAAGCACATTTACAATTTCCAACTTTGGTTCATTCGGCGGCACTTATGCAACGCCTATCATAAACTATCCGGATGTGGCAATCCTCGGCACAGGAAAGATTTCGGACAGGCCGTGGGTAAAGGATGGCCAGATTGCAATAAGAAAGATTATCTCCCTTTCCCTCACCTTTGACCACAGGGTCATTGACGGGGCAGAGGCAGCCCAGTTTTTAAACAAGATAATTGGTTATCTGGAAGACCCTGACAGCATTTTTATAGAGAGCGCATAAAAGATTGCGAATTGCTATGGCGGAAAATAGCAGGCTCAAAGTTTTAGACAAAAAATACCTGTGGCATCCGTTCACGCAGATGAGGGAATGGGAAAAGGATGACCCGCTTATTATTGAAAGGGGCGATGGAAATTATCTTATTGATACTAATGGCAGAAGATATCTTGACGGCGTTTCATCTCTCTGGGTCAATGTCCACGGACATAGAAAAAAAGAGATAGATGATGCGATTAAAAAACAGATTGATACAATAAGCCATTCAACACTCCTTGGACTTGCCAATATCCCATCCATAAAACTTGCAGAAAAACTTGTAAATATTGCGCCAAAGGGTCTGAAAAAGGTTTTTTATTCAGACAACGGCTCTACAGCAGTTGAAATAGCTTTGAAAATGGCATTTCAGTATTGGAAACAACAAACGGGGGTCAGGGGTCAGGGGTCAGGGGTCAGAAAAACAAAATTCATATCCTTCACTGGCGCATATCACGGCGATACATTCGGTGCTATGAGTGTCGGCGAGATTGATGTATTCGTAAAAAAATATAAGCCGCTATTATTCCCCGCATTCAAGGCATATTATCCGTATTGCTACAGGTGTCCGATAAATAAAACCTATCCTGATTGCAAAATATCCTGCATAAAAAAATTTGAAGACGTACTAAAAAAATACCATAATGAAATAGCAGCATGTATTATTGAGCCAATCGTTCAGGGCGCAGCAGGCATGATTGTGTCGCCGCCAGGGTTTTTAAAAGAGGTGAGAAGGCTATGCACAAAATACAATGTCTTACTCATTGCAGACGAGGTGGCAACAGGCTTTGGAAGGACAGGGAAGATGTTTGCGTGCGGGCATGAAAATGTAACCCCTGATTTTCTCTGTCTTGCAAAGGGTATAACCGGCGGGTATATGCCGCTTGCCGCAACACTCACAACAGAAAAGGTTTATAAGGCATTTCTTGGAAGATACGAAGAATTTAAGACATTTTTTCACGGCCACACTTACACAGGAAATCCATTGGGCTGTGCGGCCGCTGTAGCTAATCTAAACATATTTAAAAAAGAAAAAACGCTCCAAAAACTTAAGCCAAAGATTGGATTATTATCCGGATTGTTAGAAGATTTTAAAGCCTTGTCCCATGTAGGCGATGTGAGGCACGAAGGACTTATGGCGGGCATAGAGTTGGTCAGGAATAAAAAAACAAAAGAACCTTTTCCGGCAGAAGAAAGGATCGGCCACAAAGTTTGTATCGAGGCAAGAAGACACGGGCTTATAATAAGACCACTCGGCGACACAATTGTCATAATGCCGCCGTTGAGTATAACAAAGGAAGAAATCAAAAAAATCGTGAAGATAGTTTATAGGAGTATTCAGACTGCCACAGGTTGTTGAGTTATATCGCAGTATCTATGCTGGTAAAAAGGTGAACTCTTTAAATCTTAATTTTATTGACAGCATAATGTATCTACATTATAATTACACTACATTTGTTTCCTGGAGGAATGTATGAAGGCAAATATTGTATCAATAGGCAATTCCAAAGGCATCCGCATACCTAAGGTGTTATTGAAACAGTTCGATTTTAATGACCAAGTAAACCTTGAGATTGAGAAGGAAGGGATTGTTATAAAACCTGTTAAGAGCAAGACGCGGGAAGGATGGGATAGTGCATTTAAGTTAATGCATGAAAGGAAAGAGGATATCCTGTTGATTGACGAAAAGACAGATTTTGATATGGAAGGTTGGGAATGGAAATAGGGCAATATGAGGTCTTTCTTATAAATCTCGACCCAACCATTGGTCATGAAATAAAGAAGACCAGACCCTGCGTTGTTATCTCACCCGATGAAATGAACAGTAATATCCAGACCATAATTATTGCCCCAATGACAACAAAATCCCATGATTACCCAACAAGGGTCAAAGTGAAGTTTCAGAGTAAGAGCGGCTGGATTGTTCTTGACCAGATAAGGACTGTTGATAAAAGACGGCTTGTCAAGAAATTAGGCCGCATAACCAGAAGTGAAATAGAAAAGGTTAAGTATGTTATTAAAGAGATGCTCGTGGATTGAATTGCAGAAGATGTTAGCATAGAGGAAAATAAATTTGTTCCCGCTTCTCTTGTGATGTTGGCCAGAAACTGGTTAAGCACGCAAAATGAGTGTTATCCAACCATGCAAGTATAATGAAATTAGATAGTTGCATCAAGTTTATTTTAAAATTCGCTTGACTGATACAAAAATTCTGATAAAGTCCAGAAACTGTATAATAACTTGTTATCTGTAAAATATAAAGAAGAAGGAAAATATGAGACAAGTTGACACAGAAACATCCATAAGACAAATCGTAAAAAGTTCGGTTAAGGCTTATGCTGATGGTTTTGCAACCCGTCATATAAGCGAAGTTGATGATCCTGATGGCACTATAAACATGAAAATACATAATATTTTTATTGCCGCATTAGGTGAGGAAATACAATATTATACGGCTCTTGTCAGGTCATTGGATAGTTCACTTGGTAATATGCTTGAAGGCATGGCAATAAGCATTGCGGAGTTGTTTTACGAAGTGCATAGAAATGTTGAAGGTCAGCTTTATCCTGAACAAACCAGAGTAATAGCGGAGTTGCTGGAGGCATATAAAAACAGCAATAATCCATTAACACCAGATATTTCGCATTACAAAGAACTTTTAAAGGCTGACAAATCTACAGGTGCATCAGTTAAAACTCATGTAAGTGATTACTATTTAATTGATAAGGAAACAAATAGGCATTATTTAATTGAACTAAAAATTGGCGGTGATTTGGACAATAAGAAGGCACGCTCTGAAAAAGAAGCAATTTTTGAACAGTATGCTATTTTAGCCAATACACTTGGCAAGGATGCAGATATTAGATGTTACTTTGCAACAGCCTATAATCGTTTTGGCGAGGGAAAAGAATGGAAACAAACAAGAGTTTTACAATTTTTTTCACCAAGAGAATTGCTTATAGGTAAAGATTTTTGGAACTTTGTCTGTTGTAGTGATAAAGGCTATGGTATTGTTTTGGACGAATATAGAAAGAATGCCGATTTAATTAAAACGGCACTTGAAAGGATAAAGGGGGTTTACTTACATGATTGATAAATATGAAATTTTTAATGAAGACAGTTTGAATTATTTAAAAACCATTCCAGATAACTCTATAGACTTTATTTTAACAGACCCTCCGTATAATTTAAGTCAATACTCCACTGGTAACATGAAGTTTGATTGGAGGTCAGAAATAAATAATGATTTAGCAGAATGGGATAAAAATTTTGACCCATCTAAAATAAAAGATGATTTTGTAAGAATTTTGAAGCCGACTGGGAATATTTTTGCTTTTTGCTCCTATAATCTAATAGGTAAATGGCATGAAATATTTGACCCAATATTTGATACATTTCAATTTTTTATCTGGCACAAAACAAATCCTGTTCCTAAATTTAGAAAAGCTGGCTTTCTAAATAGTTGCGAGATTATAGTGTGCATGTGGAATAAAGGTCATATATGGAATTTTGGTAAACAGAATGAAATGCACAATTTTTTTGAGTCTTCAATTTGTATGGGGCCGGAACGACTTGACAATCCAAAACATCCAACCCAAAAACCAATAAAACTACTAAAACATTTAATAAAAATGGCTTCAAATAAAGACGATATTGTTTTAGACCCTTTTATGGGGGTTGGCTCAACAGGTATTGCAGCCCTTGAAATGAATCGAAGGTTTATTGGAATAGAGCTAGAAAAAGAATATTTTGAAGCTGCAAAAAAAAGATTGCAAAGTATCCAGCAATCACTATTTTTAGAAGAAGCAAATAAACCAGATAACAAGACGCTCCACCTGACCGCTACTCCGCTATCGCTCCATAGCGGCAAGTAATCTCGGGCGTTATGTCGTAATATGGTGAAAATTATGCAAGAAATGATACCGATTCTTTCACTTATTGTGGCAATTCTTGCTGTTCTCTTTGGCCCTATCATTTCCTGGAAAATCGCAAAACGCCAAGTTTCTTTTTCGCTCAAAATTGCCAACAAACAGATAGTTGCGCCAATGAGACAAGCATGGATAAACAGTCTTCGAGACCTAATAGCAGAAATATCCAGTAGTGCCCTTCATTATTTCCAAACTGGTTATGAGGATAGACGCGACGAAGAATACAAAAGGCTCACTGAACTTGAAGGCAAAATATCTTTGATGCTGAACTTTAAGGAAGACGACCATAAAAAGCTTCATGATCTCATTCGCGAAATGCTTGGCGCGCTTAGCCGCGGGAAGGAAGGGGATAATGCCTTTATTGGAGTGCATCCCACAGTCATGGCTCTCGCTCGTGATATTCTGAAAAGAGAATGGAATCGAGTAAAGGAAGAAATACCTTTGACATAACAAGTCGCTCAAGAGGGACGCGGCATAAAGCCGCCGCGCCCCTTAGCTTTGCGTTATTGTATATAAGCTATACCTATGTAAAAACAATTAAGAAGTCATTTTTTGCCCATACAAAGTTCCTTTACATAAGGGTATCAAATCTTCCCTCCCTTGACGGGAGGGGACAAAGGGGAGGGCGCAAACTTACAGCCAATCACCCCCACCCTGCCCTCCCCCGTCGAGGGGGAGGAATAAGTAGATTTACCCGCAGCATGTTTATTTTATAATCACCGATGGTAAAAAATAAGGCAACTTTTTCCTCTATCCGCAATATATTTACAAGCGCAGTGGCTGCAATATACTGATTTTTCGCCGATTGCAAGGAATGGCATTAAACTTGCATTGCCTTGTTCATTAAAGACAGTGCAACAAAATATAACGGTTACAATGCTGTAATCGTGGATGTATTTGATTAAGGCAATGACGCCTTATTCCCTTTAAACCCGAATTAATATTTTTCGGATTATAGGGAATAAGGCGTTTTTTTTGCCTGCATACACTAATCGCCATTTTGTGTATAGAAAGGAGTTTTATGAAGAAGAATCTTATATATGCGCTTATCTGTTTGTTCTTATGCGCCGTTTATTCCAGCAGTTTTGCCGCAGATGAAGGGCTGCCGCTTCCCATGAAGGGTTATCATAAAAGGAATGCGCCGGTTACGGAAAAGTGGAAGGAGGCGGGGAGGGGTTACTCAAACCCATACGAGTATAAACCGCCTCGTGTCGATGGCGCAGGGCCTGACTGCATAAAATGCCATAAGGTTTTAACTCCTGTCGTCGTAAAGGACTGGGAGGAGAGCAAGCATTTCAAGAAAGACGTGGGGTGTGCGAATTGTCATAACGACCATTCAAACCTCATCATGCCGACTCCAGATACCTGCGGAAGGTGCCATGCAGTGAGGACAATGCAGCACAGGGGAGGAAAACATGGCGTAGGCTGGAAAAATGTTATTGCCGTAGGAGGCAAAGGGGGCGCGGCAGGCCGATACCTTGCCCAGTACTCCGAGATGCAGGAAGGCGCCTGCGGGACATGCCACAGCATTGAGAATAAATGCGATTCATGCCATACAAGACACGTCTTTAAACCGAAAGAGGCGAGGGAACCTGATGCGTGCGGCACATGTCATATGGGGCCTGACCATGCCCAGCTTGAGTATTACGAATCGTCAAAACACGGGGTCATCTTTAAGGTTGAGGGCAAAGGCTTTGAAGACGGCGGCAGGGCGCCGACCTGCGTAACATGCCACATGTCCGGAGGAAATCATGATGTGAGCCAGGGCATTACCATAGCAGGGGCCTCTCAAGGCAAATTCATCGGCCAGACGAACAGCGGGAACTCCAGTAAAAAAAGCCCAAGTGGAATATTTATGAATGAGATTACCGGCGAGGATTTCACGCGGGAGAGGGGCAAGATGCTGCGCGTTTGCATTAACTGCCATTCTAAGAGATTCGCGGAGCATAAGCTTTCAGTTGCAGATGGCATAAAAATAGCAAGCGATGCCGTTGTCGGCGAAGGAATCAAGGAGATAGTGGACCTCTATAATCTGGGGCTTCTTAACCCAATGCCGGATGACCGGCCTGAAAACCCATACTCCGGTTATAATTTAATACTCACATCTCACCAGCTTTATGAGCAGACATCCGGCATAGAGGCGCTCTTCTTCGAGATGTATAAGTTTGACCTTGTGCACACATGGAAGGGGGCTTATCACTTCAGCCCTGATTATACCCATTGGTACGGCAATGCGCCGATGAAATTAAAACTGTCCAGGATAAAAAACGAGGCGAACCAGTTAAAACGGCTTAATAAATTAGAGCTCAAGCTTAACATCACCCCAGAAAAGGTTGAGTTCGGAGAATAGCGGCGATGAGACATGTATTGCCTTTCATGATTATGTTGATAATGCTGTCATCCTCTGGGGCGGCTGCGCTTCCACGCGCGGGCTACTGCGGAGGGTGTCATATTGATAACTTCCGCGAATGGAAATCTTCAGCTCATGCGCGTTCAATCATAGGAGAGGGATTTCGCAAGGCTCTTAAAGAGCACCTTCTCAGGGAGGGGACGGATGAAGGAGGTTTTTGTTTCAGATGCCATGCGCCTGAGTTGATTATCTCCGGGGATATCTTTGAAGCCACGAAGAGGGTGTTGAAAGGGAAGCCGCCGAGCGAGGGTGTTACATGCATTGTCTGTCACAGTGTGGAATCCATTAAAGAGGGGAAGTCGATTTATGACCCCGGTGATTTTCCCGGCTATCACAGGGTGAAAGACCTGAGGTCTCTTGACATGGCCGGGCTTTGCACGACGTGTCATAGCTTTTATAAGCAGAAGAATACAGTCAAGGAAGAAAAGAGCGGCTTTTTCATGCGTCATGTTTCGAGGGTCGCGGAGTTATTCCACACAAGAAGACACAAGGAGAGCGGTCACAATTTTTCTGACTCCATTATTGTGGAAAAGGAAGGAGAGGGATGCCCAGGCGTCAAGAGAGATTAGATATTATCTTATTGCGTGAACTATTAGCGCTGGGGGCAGTTTTTTTACTGGTGTCAACAGCTATGGCGTACTCCGGCAATCTAAGCGAGGGAGAAGAAGGCAGGGAGTGCAAAAACTGCCATCAGGAAAACAAGAGACCGGAGAGGTATGATGCCATAAGACCCTGGCTCAAGAGCCGCCATGCAGAGGCAGGCGTT
>JAUYHF010000016.1 GCA_030690165.1 Deltaproteobacteria bacterium
ACCTATAAGAGATTTTTGAACTCTTCTATGCTAATACCAGTATCTCTGATAATCCCAGCCATAGTATAAGTGTCTATTGGATTTGCTCTTGGAATGGTAATAATACGTTTTCCATTAGTCATTACGATATGTTTCCCTTGTCTTGCAATCCAGAAACCTGACTTTTCAAAGGCTTTCACTGCACGTTGGTGGTTTACACCGGGTAGCTTAGGCATAATTCACTTCTACATATCGAGATTCTTTGCCCTTGCTGAGTTCTTCAACGGTTTCCAAATAACCCTGTATGGCATCTTTAATATTTTCTAAAGCTTCTTCTTCCGTTCTTCCCTGCGACCAGCATCCTGGTAAACCGGGAACCCAAACAGCATACCCTTCCTCTGTTTTTTGCAGATTTACTTTGTATTTCATCAGAAATCTCCCTTGATTTATTGGGATTTATTGGGGACACATCCCATTTATTATCTTTCCCCCTTCTTCGGCCTTCCTCGTGACCTCAATTTAAATATCCTATCAAGTTTCCGCTCCATTTTCTTTATAAAACTTTCACTGCCAATGGGACGACCACTCCTTGTATGATTCCTTATGTTACTTACCTCTTCTTCTTCTTTAATACTTGCATTCATCAATTCTATGTAATCTTCCATTTGTCCGCCTTCAAACAGCGCTTCGCCAAGTATCTTGTCTTTTACGCCATGTATGTGAGCCTTTGCGCTTGAGTAGGGATATTCTTCCGCTTTCTCCACGATCTTAGCCCGTACAGGGTTTTGTTCTATGTATCTCTGTATCTCGCCACAGCCCATAAATCTTTCTCTATATCCACTATGCACGAATGATACCTGCTCTCCCATAACCTGCCCGTTCACTTGTATGTCCTGTTGATGTATTGCGTATAGCAAAGGGTTATACCCTGCATCATCTTGTATAAAGACTCATTTTTTGTTGGCTTCGTCAACAAATGCACATGATTGCTCATAAGGCAGTAAGCGAGGATGGGCGTATCCCATTTATCTGAATATTTCTTGAGGAGTGATAGATACTTCTCTTTGTCTTCATCGTTTAAAAAGACTTTTTCTCTGTTGTTGCCTCTTTGAACAACATGATGAGGGAATCCTGATGCAACTGCTCGCGCTATCCTTGACATGACGGAATTCTACGGAATAGTTGCATTTTTGTCAAAAAAATTGGGATGTGTTCCCTTTATTAAAAAAGCTAAATTGTTACAAAAAATCTCCCCTGCCATAAGTGATCAGACCACCCTCGCTCCCTATTTAAAGTGCGGAGAGGAGCATTCCCGATT
>JAUYHF010000017.1 GCA_030690165.1 Deltaproteobacteria bacterium
TTTTTAAATAAGGAATACAACTTAACAGAAGAAAAGAAGGAGGTGTAAGATGGGAGCAACTTTTAGTAGAAGCCGGACTTTTGTAGCAGGCGAAGTGCTTACGGCTGTTAATCTAAATGGGATAGAAACAAATATCCTCAACAACTTCACCTTTGCAGGCATGGATGATTATTCGGCGTCTTTGGCAGAGATGCGAACTACTACAGACCCTTATCCTGCCTCAGTAGAAAGTCAACCTACATCGGCACAGGGGGAATTGGAGAGGATAAGATACCAAGATGTCCTAATTACAGGTGAGACATATTGGTATCAAGACCCCAAATTATCTTTAAAACATTTCGTAACTGTTGCAGCAACTGGAACTAATACTTATGCCGCAACTCTTGACCCTGCAATAACGGCATATACGGCAGGAATACCTTATTTTGTTACATTCACCAATGCAATGACTGCTTTAGGCCCGACTATCAATCTTAATTCATTAGGAGCGAAGACAATAGTAGACCAAGAAGGCAATGCCCTTTTGGCAAAAGATATACTGGCAGGACACAGGGGTATAATGGTTTATGACGGAACGGATATGAGGCTTCTAAATGTCCGCACCCCTCGTTCTGGCACATGGACACCTACAGCGACACTGGTTGCGAATTTAGACACTTGCGTTCCTGTCCAAGGACATTGGTTTAGGGTAGGTAATGTTATATCGGCTTTTGTGGAATTTTCCGCAGACGCAACGACAAGTGGTGTTACTTCAAGGCTTAGATTTTCTTTACCTGTTGCCTCTGATTTTGCAAATTCAGGGGATGCTGTGGGACTTTTAGATACAGCTAATGCCTTAAATGACCACGGTGTAGTATTGGCAGATGTTGCAAATAATGAAGTGGAATTAAATTGGATAGCTACAACTACAAGCAATATTACATTTAGGGCTTCATTTGGATATGTAGTATTTTAGGAGGTAGGTATGGGGAATTTCTTTAAAGATTCAGACGATAGAGTTGGTATTAAAAAATACGGCGAGATAGAGGGAGAAAAGAACAGAGGTAACTTTAGTAAATCAATGGCGTATCAGAATTGGTTGAACGACCCTGGGCAGCAAGACCTTGCAAGTAAGGGGCGTTATTCAATGGGGCTCATATATCGTCTATTACAATTACAGAGGCATTAGGCTAAAGGAGGGTTACATGGATATTGATATTGTAAGGTGTATATTGAAAATAATTCCAGACTGGAAAGGTATTGTTTTTGAAAATGATTATGCTAAAATTAAACCCCATGAACTTGAAACAAGATTAACTCCATCCCTTATAGAATTACAGACGGTTTGGGATAGTATAGTTAAGGAAGAAGTCCGAATAGATGAAGTAAGACGGCATAGGTCTAAAGCCTATGCCTCTGTTCAGGACCAGTTGGCTATGATTTACGATGATAAGGTTAATGGCACAAATACTTGGCAAGAACATATTGCAAGTGTGAAGATGAAGTATTTAAAATTTTAAGTAAGGAGGTATATATGCCGCCAAGAGAAGCACCATCAGTAGTTGATATAAAAGAATATTTGGCAGAACAAGAACGAGCGGCGAATAGACCCCCGCTCACTGCCGAAGAATTAAGGGGGCCGATGGGGAGACGCCCAGGTGTCGAGCCAAGCTATGCATTAAACTCACCGTATGCAAATATTAGAACCCTGCCGCCAAAGGATGCTTTCATTTATGAAAGATGGCTGGGGGATGAAGGACAGCAATCCCTTGTTCAAGACGGAGACCGTTCACCGAATTCTCCTGTATTTCTTGCATTTAAAGCCGATAGAGGCCCTAATGGTGAATGGCTATCTCCAGAGCAACTATACCAAAAGCGGCAATTTGAAACACTGCAAAACGAAGAGAAGTTAAATCAGGAACTACAGCCGTTTATCCTTGAGTCTATGGGATTGCGGTATGGGGCTGATGGTAAGCTTGAGAAGATACCACCGGCAGCATTAACGCCAGAACAGCAGGCAGAGAAAGACCTTGAAGATTTATATAAAGAACATCTTACCGCAGCACAGGAAGGCCGTTTACCGGTTGACCTTGCGACACAGAGAACGCTGGACCTGCAAGAAGAAGGTATGGGTGAGGCTATGTCAAGGAAGGGCGGCAGGTTTTGGCGGGAAGGGACGCCAGGCATTAAGCAGCAGGGTAATTTCATGCTTACATCCGAAGCTACAAAAGAAGCTTCAAGACATGGTGATTACAACACGGCGGCAGGACTTCTCAACCAGAGGCAGGCAAGTATATCAGACCTTACACAACGGAGATTAGGCGGTTTAGAAGGTGCTGGCGGCCCCACTTATTCTTTGGTTAATTCTTATGGTAATGCTCAAAATCCGTATTTATTACAAGGCTTACTTAATACCAGAATGGCGAACCAAGAGTCGGCTAATAAGGCGGCAGATACAGCAGGGAAGTATGGACTGTTAGCAGCAGGGGCAGGTTTAGGTGCGTATGCGGGATATAAATATTATAATCAGCCAAAAACAACAACAAAATAGAGATTACAGTAGATATTCTTTTAATAGGTAAGATTAGGAGGTTTTATGGGTGGATTATATGAAGACCAATTATTAGGGATGCAAGGCAATGAGTTGGCGAGGCAAAACAAAAGCCTTAAAGATATGCAGCCGTTTATGCTTGAGTCTTTAGGGTTGCGGCGTAATGCCTCTGGTATGATAGAGCGTATACCCGATATATCTACTCAAGACCCTTTCTTGTCAAGGTTTAAGTCAGACCAGATGAACAGGCTTAAAGGGACATATACAAGCCCACAGATGGAAGAGGGCTTGTTAAAATGGGCTGGTAAAATGCCTGTCAATACCAATGCACAAGCAAAAGAAGAATACGACAGAAATGCGGCTATATTAAGAGAGGGTATAAACAGGGGCGGGCTGGAGTCCGGCGCAAACCTATTATCGCAAAGAGAGGGGTTACTTTCTAACTTAAAGGCAAGAGATACGGATAGATATAAAAATACAAGTGCAAACGACTTGCAGTTGTTAAGTGGTATTGGTAGTGCATTGCAGCCGTATATGGCATTAAGGGAACAGCAGTTCTCAAGGGACTTACAGGACGAACAGAATAGTGCTAATAAAAAGGCGGCAACAACACAAACGGTAGTAAGCACAGTTGTAACTATAATAGCGGCGGCTGTATGATAAAAAAATATGGCAAGGAATTAGTGTTAGATTTATTTGGCTGCTCTGACAGGATATTGTCCAAAAGAGATATAAAGAGGTTTGTTTATGAATTGTGCGATCTGATTAAGATGAAAAGATATAAAGACGCTTATGTGTGTTATTTTGGCAATAAATATTCAAAGGGATATTCTATATTCCAATTCATAGAGACAAGCTCTGTTACTGGGCATTTTTCAGATGAATACAAATCGGCATACTTGAATATCTTTTCCTGTAAGCCTTTTAACAGTAAAGAGGTTGCAGCTTTTGCGAAGATTTATTTTAATGCCTCAAAATATAAATATAAGGAAATAAATAGATGAACCTTGTCAAAGAAACACTTCAAAAACTTGAGTTGATATTTTTCAATTATAACAATCCTGTTATATTATGTAGTTTCGGGAAGGACTCTATTGTGCTTTTGCATTTAGCAAGGCAGATAAAAAAAGACATACCTGTTATTTTATGGAGGGAAAATTCACAATTAAAGAAATATGAATTTGCCAATCGGATTATAGATGAGTGGCATTTAAAGGTTTATGACTTTCCGCCTGCCATAAACGATATTGTTTATAGGCATGGCAAGATGGACGGAGTGGGCTTTTACATGATAGGCGGTAATTATGTATATAAGGCAATAGAACTTTCCAATCCTAACGGACATTTTGCCTGCTCAATGGAAGATATTTTAATGAAGCCTACTTGTGAGAGATATAATTTTAAATGGGACGCTGTATTGTCTGGACATAAAAAGGCTGATATAGATGCCTTGCTGGGCAAGGTGGAATTGAAAACAGACCTCATACAATCAGGGAATGTGAGCTTATGTTATCCGTTATTTGACTGGACTGACGCTGATATTTGGGAATATATCCATAGTAACAATGTTCCATATAACGAAAAGAGATATGGTAAAGATGGTGTTGAGTTTAAGGATAAGACCTACAATGAAAACTATCATGCGGCGTGTGTTAAATGCCTTGACCCGAATGAGCAGGAGAATGTTTACTGTGAGAAAGAAAAGAAGGAAGTGCAGAATATGGGCAAACTCATTGACTACAAAAAGAGGCTTAAGGCGTATACAGAGACATTGAAAGAATATATGAATTTAGAGGAGGTATAGACTATGCCTGGTGGATATTATGGAGGTGTGCCGTTCCCAAGTAAATACGAAGCAGCCAATCAAGGGCTGTTGCAGGGCTTAACTGCTGGCATGATGATACACCGGCAAGGGCAGGCAGACAAACAGCTTAACCTTGAAAATGAGAGATATACTCAACGGCAGACGGCAGCGGCGCAAAAGCATAAACAAGAGGGGATGATGAAGCTGATAGAGTATAGTTTAAAGCTACCCGACAATAAAAGGGCAGGTTTTATAGAGGCAGGTGCTAAATCATTAAACATATCCAAAAACGAAGCTATGGAATTGGTGCAGCTTTTATCTAACCCAGACTCTATGACAGCTATAACAAGAATGGCAGAGGCTGCTGAAAATGGAGATGTTGCAGGGTTTAATACTATTGCTCAAAAAAACCAAATATCCGAAGCTCAATCAAAAAACATGTGGGAGACTATTCAGGGTCAAAAGGAGACAGAAGGCTTACGGCAGACAGACCTTTCCCAGCAGGGGATTAAACCTCAAATATATACACCTGATACTTTAGCAGTATCGCCAAATGATTATAAACAGGTAGATAAAACTGTTTTAGGCGGTAGCAATGAAGGATTATTGAGAAATTTAACCCTTGAGATGAAGGATAATATACCATACCAACCAGTTTTCAAGCAACACGAATTAGAGAAGTTTCAGGGCGCAGGTAATTTAATATTATTACCCGACAATAGGCCAAGTGAGATAACATCAAACCTTGGGCTTCTATCGCCTACCTATACGCCAGAACAAGAGGCTATAATAGCCGAAAACAAAGGCTTATCTAAGTCTGTATTGGAGAAGAGGATAGAGGGGAGGGGGAAGGCAGAGAAAGGGAAAATTCAACAATTTGATGTAGGCTCTAATACTGAATATTGGCAAGTTGATGATAAAGGCAACCCGATAAAGAAAATTGAAGGTATGGGTGGCGAAAGATTTAAACCACCTTCAACAACAGTAAATGTCGGAGCAGATAATAAATTTTTAGGTAAATTAGGTGAACATGCGGCGGAAAGTTTTACTAAGTCAAGAGAAAACGCCGTTCTGTCAGCTAATACAATAGGCAATATATATGATGCAAGAAAGCAATTAGATGCCGGTATTTATGCTGGAACTGGAGCGACCTATAAACTTGCAATAGATAAAATGTTGCAGACTGCCGGTATAAATATAGGCGGCGAAACAGCGTCCAATACAGAAACATTTGCAGGGGCAACAGGTAAATTAGTTGGTAAAATCATAAAAGATTTTGGGTCTGGCACTGGATTGTCAGACGCAGACAGGGATTATGCTGAAAGGATAGCTGGCGGGAAAATAACCCTTAACGAACAATCTATGAGGAAATTACTTGATATTGCTGAAAACGCTCAAAGGGTGCAGATAAAGATGCACAACAAAACAGCAAAAGAGATAGAAGGTAAATACAGTAAAGAGGCTATGCCATATAGTATGACAGTTGAAGAACCGTCTATATATAAGAAAAGCAATAGTAAGACAGCGGAAGAGTATTTAAAGAAGTTTGGAGGCAAATAAATGCCAACAGCACAAGAAGTTATAAAAGACCCTGAATTTTTAGGACTGCCACCTATAGAACAAAAGAAAGTGTTGCAACGGATAGATACCGATTATGCAGGTCTGCCAGATATAGAACAGGACAAGGTTTTATCTTCTTTTAAAACTCCCACCACTACACAGCCTAAAGAAGAAAGCTTCCTCTCAAAGGCGGGCAGGTTTGCAGGCGATATTGCTCTTGGAGTTCCTGAAACAGCACTTGGTCTTGCAAGTGGGGCCGTAGGAGCTGTAGCCGTTCCTGCTATTGCTGGGCTGGGTGGGCTGGCTAAAACTATAACAAGCGGTGCAGATGCAGGCGCGCAGACTATAAAGGACATTCAAGAAACCATATCGCCTTATGTTTCATATTCACCAAAATCAACCTCTGCAAAAAAGTCAATGGAATTTGTGGGGGATGTGTTTAGTATACCTCATAAAATTGCAAAACCTATCGGAGAAAAGGCACAGGAAAAACTACAACCGATAATTGGTGTAGAACCTGCTGCTGCTGTTGGTTCAACAATAGAGTCTTTAGGCGAGGCGTCTCCATATTTAATAGGAAGTCCTCGTGCTAAAAAAGGAGCTTTGAAAACAGGGAAGGTATTAAAACAGAAGTTCGGCACAACAATAGAAAATTTAGATAAAGCATTTATTAAAAATGTAGAAAATGGAATGAATAAAGGGGTTAGGCCATCGGTTGAAACGGCCGGTAGAACATCCTATCAAAGACAAGATTATTATAAAAAATCATCAGATGCAGTTGAAAGTATAGTAAAAAACAAGTCAAATTTACAGTTTATGGATGAAGCAGGTTTGCCGATTAAAAACGAATTACCTAAAACACTCAATCAATTTACAGAGGCTATATCCCAAACTAAAAAGAGCGTATTTGATAAATACGATGCTTTGGCTAAACAAACAGGGAAGGAAGGGATAAAGGTAGAGCTTGAGCCTATTATTCAAGAATTATCTAACATTACATCCAGTAAAGAAATTCGAACTTTCCGTCCTGAAGTTGTGGATTATGCTACTAAGAGAATAGAGGGGTTGACGAAGGCCGGAAGTTTAACGGCAGAAGAAGCACAAAATGCGATTACAATGCTGAATAAATCTTTAGAGTCATATTATAAAAATCCTTCATTTGATAGTTACAGTAAGGCTTCTATGGATGCAGTTATTGTTAATAATTTAAGAAAAGGGCTGGACGATATTATTGAAAAAACCACAGGCGAAGAATACCAACAACTTAAAAATTCATACGGAAATTTAAAATCAATAGAAAGAGATGTGAATAGAAGGGCTATCGTAGATGCAAGAAAGAATGTCAAGGGGTTAATAGACTTTTCGGACATATTTACAGCACCTACAGCAGTTTATGGATTACTTAACGCAAACCCCGCAATGATGGCTTCATCTGCAACAGCTTATGGTATAAAGTCGTGGTATAAGTGGAGGAATAACCCTAACACGATTATAAAGGAAATGTTTAATAAATCAGAGAAGATAAGTAAAATAAAAGAGAAGTTGGGGGGATATAACAAAAGTAACCCTCAGATAGAACCGCCGCCACCACTATCAACAGACCCATTTGGCATAAAAGGAGAACAGAAATGAACCTACAGAAAATTAAAGACCACTTCCCTGAATACTCCGATATGAAGATTGGGGAGTTTTTCAAGTATATGCACAAGACTTATTATCCTGACATGAAGATAACGGATATGTATAGGGCGTTACTTAAACTTACTCAAATTGTAAAAAAAGAGGAAGTAAAGGAAGACCCGAAGGCAGAAGAAGAAGTTAAGCCAGAACCAAAGGCAAAAGAGGATGATAAAGAAGAACCTATAAAACCAGAAAAAGACCTTGACAAGATAATATCTTTAATTAAGCAAAATAACGATATAACCATAAAAGCAATAGATGCCTTTATGAAAACAGTAAATAAATAAATGGAGGCATTGATGAGTGATATATTGGAAAGCGCAGGGGCAGGCACGGCGGCAGGCGGATTGGTTACATGGTTAATCTCTTATATTAAAAATAGAGATTTAAAGAAAGAAATCAGCAAGAGAGTCCATAAAGATACTTACGAAGCCGACCAGATAGCGCTTAATGATAAAATCAAGCTAATAACAGACCAGCACGGGACTGTTTGCAATATAAGAACGGATGCACTCCAGCAACAATTAAATGATTTTAAAGAATTGCAAATAAGAATGGATAATAAACTTGATAAGTTAATAGAAAGGCGCAGCGGGGAAAGAGAAGGGCATTAGGTCTTGAAAGATATATACATCTATGTTAGTAATAGTATCAAATGGGCAAGATAGTGGGATATTATAACACAGAATATTATCATATTTGCAACACTGTCCTTTGCAAATGCGGCTGTAAATACTGTTCTATTTGCCACAATGGCTGTCCACAATGCGGGAGGGGGAAAACGCTCACAACTACTACAACAACAGTGGGAGGGTCTGAAAAAGGAGGTTAAATGATTGAGATACCTTATAATTGCCGTATGTGTCGTTATGGTTTTTCTTTCCAATACGGCTATAGCTCAAGAATTATCTGTAAAGCAAAAACAATACATTCACATATACAGTCAAAAATACATGGGCAAATATTGGCGGCAATGGGAAAAAACAATGCAGGCGGTGATGAAGGTAGAAAGTAATAATTGCCAAAAAAAGGTTGGCGAGCTTGATGCAAGCTTTGGCTGCGGGCAGACTAAAGTAGGGGCCGTAAGGACTGCGGCAAAGTTTTGGTCAATTCCCATACCGCAAGATGACGAAAAAATCATTTGGAAATTATTAAGGGATGACGAATTTGCAATCAGGTTTTCAGTGGCATATATGGGTTATTTGCGGAAAAGATTGAACGACTGGGACTTGGCGGTGATCAGCTATAATCTTGGCGAAGGGCGGGTAATAGGACTCCTGAAAAAAGGAGATGGTTTACCGCAGGATTATATAGACAAGGTCAAAAGAGAGATGGGTAGGCATGGAAAATAACCATCTTTATAATTTCGTTTACTGGCTTATACATGCCCAGCTTGACTGCAAATTTAAGCACAGAGATAAAATATGTGAAACAGTAAAGAGGCTTGGTAAAGAAGCTGTCCTTGACGAGCTGATGAGGCAGGGTAAAGATACTTTTAATTTAAACGAGGCTGTGATAATGGCAAGGACTATAAGGGATATGGAATGTTGAAGTATTATTATGCTTGGAAAAATAACGACAAAAGGCAGACGCTATATAAACGGCCATGCCGTGTTATGGCGTGGGGTAAAATGAACTCATGCTTAATAGAGTTTTTTGACAATAAACAGCGTGAGATTGTGTCTCGTAATGCTATTAGGGTGATAAGGGATATGGAATGAAACAACTTGAACATCAAGAGCAGGTTGCTTTAATTACATGGGCAGAACTAAACGAAAAGAAATACCCGCCCTTGTGTAATTTATTTGCTTCTGCTAATGGTGGGAAGCGAAATATTATAACTGCCGTTAAACTTAAAAAGTCAGGAGTAAAAGCTGGCGTTCCTGATTTATTTCTTGCTTGGCCGACCAAAAAATATCCAGGACTGTTTATTGAGATGAAGGCAGACAAAAACAAACTATCCGAGCATCAGAAAGAATGGCATGACAGATTAAAAAAAGCTGGTTATGCGGTTGCAACCTGTTATAGTTGGATTGAGGCAAGGGATATGATTATAGGATATTTGGGAGGGATGGAGAGTTTCTAATGCCAAACTATATCTGGCGCATGAAATGCCCAAAATGCGGTAATGTAATAGAAAAGGAAAACCCTGACGAACACTGGCATTGTTTCGTTTGTAATTGGAGGGATAACGAGGGGTGAAGTATGCCGCTAACATCGTTGTATTTATAATTACAATGGTGTTAGTTTCGGTGTCTCACGCCTGCCATAATAATCACGACATACCAGGCGGCGAGATTGTATGCCCTGCTGAAGACAGACCTGATACGCAAGACCTAAAAGAAAAAGGGCTTGGTCTTACCAAAATGAAAATTATAGACGAGAGTGTATGTAATGTTATAGAGACACACGAGCAAGGCTGGTGCGAATGGCGCAAGGCAGACGATAATCCCCTCATATACATAATTATCTATTCAATAAGACCAGAGATATGATAAGGTTAATCCTAATTTTAAACCCCGCAACAAAAGAGAGTGTAGTTTTTTATGACTCTACAAAGAGGAGGGATATATAATGACATGTACAACGGCAGCAGAAACATGTCTTAGTTGTGGTAGAATATATCGTAATCAATACCTAAAAAAGGGGTGCGATTGCCCACCTACATACCCAGTTAAAGACCTTCCTTACAATAAAATAGTTTCCCAAAACTACACACTTTCCTATGTTAAATATTCTATGCGTGATGGGATGTTATTTGAGGAATGGACTGAAATTAGATGCGGGACTTGCAAGACTAACAAGACCTGCGAAGATAAGGTGGATAAGTCTTTCCAGGGGTGTGATAAATGGCAGACAATATAATAAATGTAAATACTTTTTCATACAAGCCGCACTATTTCCACACTTGGGAATTAGTTCCAAAAGATACTTACGAGAAATTCGGCGGTAATTCCTTCATGTTCTTCCCGGCGAATGCCTTACAAATGATTGACGGCCTCCGTGAATTTCTTGGTGTTCCTTTGTTTATCAACAACTGGCATGATGGCGGGGATTATGAATACTCCGGCCTACGGCCTATCACTTGCAAGATAGGCGCTGTATATAGCCAGCATAGGTTAGGGCAGGCATTTGATATTAAGCCGCTCCGTATGACTATTGGAGCGGCTTATAAGAAGATTATGGATAATATATCAGACGAGTGGCTGAAATATATCACGGTGATTGAGAATATAGAATACACGCCCACTTGGTTGCATGTGGATTGCCGCAATATTCCTGACAGGATAAGGATAGTAAAACCATGACTGATTGTTGCACCGATTATATATCCGTTGCAAAATGGGTATCAAGGGCAAAATGGATATGCCCTAAATGCGGCCATGATGTATCGTTGATGTATGTCCTGTTAGCAGAGGCGGATAGGTGGTTAATAGTTCACAAAGGAGGTGATACCATGGCAAAAACATGTAAGAAGCCAGTAAAAGGCGGTAAAGGTAAGTAAATAAAAAGGAGGTGATAAATAAATGGCCGGGCTATTGTCAAAATTGTTTGGAACTGGAATTGAAGAAGCGGGAAATGGGATAAAATCAGTTCTGGAAGGTGTTACCGACTCTGCCGAAAAGGTCAAAACTCTGATTACCGGTAAAATCTCAGCTGATAAAGAGGCTGAAATTATGCTGCAAATAACTACACTTGTATCACAGGTTGATAATGCCCAAAATATTATAAACCTTGAAGAAGCAAAATCAGAGAGTCTTTTTAAGTCAGGCTGGCGGCCAGCGCTGGGATGGACTTGTATAATTGCAATCTTCTGCTATTATATCCCGCCGATCCTATTGTCAACTATCCTATGGATTTTTTATTCTTTGAAGGCGGGGTCTTTATTGGCAAGACCCTCAATGGATATTTCAGAACTTTTAATCCTGCTCGGCAATCTGCTTGGCATGGGTGTTTTAAGACAGATTGATAAAGGGTTGAGAAGGTAGTAAAGAGCGGTGTGCATCTAAAAAACTATCGGTTAGTATGCCGTAATGTTACCGAGCCGCTTATATCTCCATCGCCTTTTTTATTCTTTCAGCAGGGTAGCATAAAGGATACTACCCTTTACCAAAAGATACTACCCTTTACCGTGGCGGTTTTTCCCTTTTTCTTCCTCAGATGATAGCTGGGCAAAAAAACCTTAATCAGCCACTTGATTATTTTTAACATCTATACCTCCTTTCTTAATTCTTTCACAGTTTTCAATATAAACTTTATCTATCTTAATTACCTTATCAACCCAATCTTTGTTAGCTGCTGTGATAGCAATCTTCCATTCGTTTATTGCTTCAACTAATAATTGAGATACATTCTTAAACTTCTTTTCTGGTTTCATCTACCACTCCACACATTTCTTAAGCAGTAACCATGCCTGTTGCGCTGGGTGATAATTAGCATCATCATCACAATTAGCATCACCATTATAATAATACGTAGCTTCGTATAACTCTTCTTGGGTAGCACCATCTTCGCCTATACAGCCACAGGGCATACTTTCCAAGCACTCCATCGCTTCCTTTATCAACCCGATAATTATCTCATCTCTCTTCACTTAACACCCCTTTCAATACGGCAACGCCACCTTCTGCAAGCTTGTGTGATACTTCTTACCTTTCACAGATGTTAATTGCCGTCTTGCGCCGTCAAAGAACGGCTGATATAGTTCTGTCAACATGCTACAGGCTTCGTCAAACTTGTCCTTGTCGTCAAGCTCCGCTTCGTTCATTTTCCATATTTCCTTTGATATATATTTCTGATCAAGCCGTTGTATCTCTTTGGATAGTTTCCCTTCTATCCATTTCCAACACGGCGGCAATGTTATCACTATCCTATGTTTGCAGTCAAGGCATACCGAGCCGTTAAGTATTTTTTTCTTTGATGCTGTCATAGTTCCTCCTATTAAAATCAGCGTGGTGGGATTTGATACCCACATACCGTCCGTCAACGGCAATGATATAAATGGCTATTACGGGGTGACCCAGCGTTCAACTACTGCCGTAGTGCTATATTCTGGTTGACCGATAACCTATAACACCAACGTCTCTACTCTTCCGCCACACGCTGTTATTTACCACTCCTTCCCATTATCCCCGCCGTGAAGCAGGATATATCCAAATACGGCAATACCTAATAATGTTAATAATGTATAAAATATCATCTTCACACCTCCTTCATCTTTAGAGCAGCCTGTATTTTTGCTGTCATCGCCCTTTCTATTTTCTCAATTATTTTGTTCTTTATCCCACTGTGATCAGACAGACATTCGGATATTAGTTTGTCCACCACCTGAGGCATAGCCTTTTTAACCTCGCCTCTAATATACTCATCAAATCCCCATGCATTTTCCTGATTGGCAATAGCAACCCTTACCTTCCGCTCTATTGCATTTTTTATTTCTTCTTCTGTTACCTCAATCTCTATCTTCATCTCCCCTCCTCCCTTTCCCTTGCAATTCTATTTTGTATTTCCTTATCCTCAGCCTCCATCCTTAAATATTCGTTCTCAAGCTCGGTAAGCTTGGTGCAACGAATACAAGTCTTTGCGGGGGCTGCACTTCTTACAATTCCTGTTATTCTCATATTATAACCTCCAAAGATGTAAGATTTCATACATTATAGTGTTGTAAAAGTTCCGCTATCTTCGGGTCATCAGGGATTTGAAGGTTTTTGAAATTATTCTCAAAAACAATATTATGAAATTTCTTTTTTTGATTTGGGTTCAAAGATGAATAA
>JAUYHF010000018.1 GCA_030690165.1 Deltaproteobacteria bacterium
AAGGAAGTGGCCTTCCTGCCCGGGGTTAGCAGACATGATAACCACCATGCTTTCCTCTATGCACTGGGGGCACATGGTATTCTCTGTCTTGACCTTATGCCAACGGGGGTCCTTACTGCCCCCGTTGCCCTGCACCTTGAACGATATTAACTTTCCTGCCATGGCTTAGCCTCCTTATTTTTAATATCCCGACGCCCATAGTAGGTAAGCTGTCCATAATAGCGCTACCCCCGCGGCAATCAGGCAGTTAAAGACGTGTTCCTTAGTTGTTATTTTCTCCATAATTATTCCCTCCGTAACAGGATTCTATTTACTTTTTTATAATATCTTCGTGTCCGGTTCGTATTTTTTTAAGTGGGAATTAATATCTTCTTTTAACTGTTCCACCTGTGTATCCGATAAATAAAGCTCTCCCCACGAAGTAGCTGCCCGGCCAGAAAGACAAAATCTTATTCTAAGGCCCGTTTTTTCATAGTACAAAAACAGGTCTACTGGCTCCTCGTCCAGAAAGGCATGTTCTGTCGATTTATCCTTCCTTGACCAACCATCGGGTTTATAAATAGTTAATTTTGCCATGTTTACCTCCTTTCTACAGTATTTGACTACTGTCTACCTTTTTAACCTTCCTTATTTTTTGGCCTCAGTTTCTCCGGCATGACCAGCTTTTCTTTTAGATATCTTTCCGCTTCTTCCTTAGTCTTGCAGAACCTGACGATAAAGCCCTTATACCATACTCGATAAGGCTGCAGACAATCTGTTTTTGACTCCGAGATTCCCGTATTCATTTCTCCTCCCTCAACCTGTAAAGCTGCCCCTTAGCGTGATTGAAGGCGTTGGTATCTTGAGAGACTACTCTATCCCATTCTCGTATATCATAATTGTCCTCAGCGTACCAACAATTTTCGACTTTAGCTCTTGCCTTCTGTATCTCCTCATCCGGCAGCACTTCCAGCGTGACTGGCTCCACATACCGGCAACCAGCCAAAAACAATAGCTTTGCTATTTGTTTGACCTTTTTTCTATCGGTAAAGGTCTCATCAAGCCCAAGGATAAATTTCTCCAGTTTTTCAGTTTCACTCATTTCCTTGTCCTCATCGTCATGGCAAGGACACTCGCACTTCTCGCTTGTAACAAATATATTGCCAGGGTAGCGGATACTGTGGCATTCGTAGGCGTCGGAGCAAACACATGCACATGGGTTCTGGTCTTTCAATTTCTCCTCCTTATTATATTGTTCGCTGGCTGATACATCGACTTTAACGGTTCATTTAAGGGTAAGCCTTCCGGCTGTCACCTCACCAGCAGCTGACTACTATTATAGTCCATTATACAGGGTTTGTCAACACAAAAAAGCCCGGCCACCGGGTAAGGGCGCCGGGCAATAAATAAGGGGGTTGTAGCTCCCTGTATTATCGGTCGTCCGGGGGAGGTTCCGAACCCAGAATCTTGTGCTTTAACAGCTTCACGGCATTAACCGTTTCCCGGGTAAACACCTCGGATACCGTGGCAACCACATCAAAGGTTTTATGCTCGACGGCGGCAATCAGGTCTTCCAGGGCTTTTCCTAATTCTGT
>JAUYHF010000019.1 GCA_030690165.1 Deltaproteobacteria bacterium
ACTGATAGACGGGATAAAGGTATTTATCAACAAAGGTTGGGTCATAACATACCCCAGTCAGGATCAATCATATTTCCATATTGTAGCTGAAGCAACAACAATGGAGAAGGCCAAAGACCTTGTAAGAGAATACAGGGAAAAGATAATGGGATGGCAGAAGTAGAGCGACATTCTGCGAATGTCGAATTGCAAATTGAAGATTGTAAATTGTAAAATGCAAAATTGAATGGAACTTTAAATTTACAATTTGCACTTTCCAATCTTCATTTTACAATGGAGCAAAGCGACATGAGCAGCATAAAATTCGGCACGTCAGGCTGGCGCGGCATTATCGCAGAGGATTTTACTTATGAGGCCGTAAGGATCGTAACCCAGTCCATTGCAGATTACCTCAAAGCGTATCATGAGGACAAAAAAGGGATAGTGGTCGGCTATGACGCCCGCTTTATGGGCGATAGGTTTGCATCAGAGGTTGTAAGAATTCTTGCAGGAAACAACATCAAATCTTTCCTGGCAATAGGGCCGACGCCCACGCCTGCTATCTCATTTGAGATAATACGGAGAAAGGCCGGCGGCGGCATAAATATTACAGCCAGCCACAATCCGCCAGAGTATAACGGCCTGAAATTTTCCTCTCCTTCCGGCGGGCCGGCGCTCCCTGCTGTAACAAGGGAGATAGAACAGAAAGCAAATGAGATGCTTTTGGAGGTTGCCTATTCAGAACTTTCCATGGCTGATGCAAGGCAAAAAAACATTTTGGAAGAGATAGCGCCGTTCTATTTTTACGCAGAAGGGCTCAGGCAAAAGATAGATATGGCTGTTATAAAGAAGGCGCAGCTTGAGATCGGGGTTGACCTTATGTATGGCGCAGGCCGTGGTTATTTAGACAGGATTCTGGAAGACGCAGGCTGCAACATCACAGCATTTCACAACCACACCGACCCTTCATTTGGAGGCAGGCCGCCTGATCCGAGCGAGGGAAATCTTGCAACACTGATAAAAGCGGTTAAAGAAAATGGCTGCGACCTCGGTCTTGCGCTTGACGGCGATGCAGACAGGTTTGGAATAATAGACAGGGACGGCGCATTCATTGAGCCGAATTATATCCTTGCCATGCTTTTTGATTATATGATAAGGATAAAAGGCTTAAGCGGCGGTGTTGCAAGAAGCGTTGCCACAAGCCATCTGTCAGACGCTGTTGCAAGACATTACAATATGCCGGTCTATGAGACGCCGGTTGGTTTCAAATATATCGGCGAGCTTATCACAACAGGGAAGATTTTAATCGGAGGGGAAGAGAGCGCCGGAATTTCCATAAGGGGGCATGTCCCGGAAAAGGACGGGATACTAACCTGTCTCCTTGTAACAGAAATGGTTGCAAGGGAGGGTAAAAGCCTGAAGGAGCTGTTGAATGATTTGTATAAAAGGGTAGGCAGGCTTGTTAGCAAAAGGGAGAATGTCAGGCTTGACAATGTTTCAAGAAAAGGCATGTCTCATATGTTAAATACATCCCCAAAGACGATTGCAGGCCTTTCTGTCAAGGATGCAAAGGATATTGGAGGGGTTAAATTCCTGCTGGAGCATGGATGCTGGCTCCTTATAAGAGAATCAGGGACAGAGCCTGTTGTGCGTCTGTATGGCGAGGCAAGGGATGAGGATGAATTGGAAAGGATTATGAAGGCCGGAAGGGAAATGGCGCTGGGAAAATGATATTAAAAACCCTTGTAGCAGGCACGTTAGAGACAAATTGCTATATCCTTGGGGATAAAAAGAGTAGAGAGGCAATATGCATAGACCCCGGCGGCAATGTGGATGAAATAATGGGAGAGGTTCGGAAGGAAAAACTTTCCCTTAAGTATATAATCAATACCCACGGCCACTTTGATCATGTTGGAGGAAATGGCCTTTTAAAAAAGGCCACAGGCGCAAAACTTGCCATCCATAAAAAAGATGCTTCTCTTCTTAAAAACGCAGCATCGCAAGCCGCTGCCTTTGGCATGGATCTTGTTTCTTCGCCTCCCCCGGATATGTTTCTAAAAGACGGCGATAAGATTATAGCAGGCGCTCTGACGGTTGCCGTTATACACACCCCCGGCCACACAGAAGGGGGCATATCTTTATTTTTAAATCAAGAGAAAATATTATTCACTGGCGATACAATCTTCGCCGGTTCAATCGGCAGGACAGACCTTCCAGGCGGCTCTTATAAAGGATTAATGGCCTCTATAAAAGACAAAATCCTTCCTCTTGGGGATGATGTCCAGCTCTTTCCCGGTCATGGCCCTGAGACAACTATTGGCAGGGAAAAGAGGTTTAATCAGTTTTTGGCATAAGAGTTAACGTATAGCGGAAGATGAAATACATTATCGCCTTTTTTATACTTTTTTTGAACTGGGTTATATGGTCAGGCATGTTTGATGCCTTTCACCTTTCCCTTGGTGTTATTTCCTGCCTTCTCGTAATCTATATGTCCCATGACATCCTGTTTACCCATGACGAGTTATCTTACAGGCATATAAGAGAGGTTATCAGGTTTATTAAATATATCCCCTGGCTTTTATACCAGATTGTCTTGTCCAATATCTATGTGGCCCGCTTGGTTATGAACCCTAATATGCCCATAGACCCTCAAGTCATAAGATTCAAGACTAAATTAAAAAAGAATATCTCTGTGGCAACCTTTGCCAACTCTATCACCCTTACACCCGGCACCATTACAGCCGATATTAAAGAGGGGGAATTTTGTGTTCATTGTATAAGCAGAAAGGTTGCAGATGACCTTCTTACAGGTGAGATGGAAAATAAGGTGGCATATATCTTTATGGAGGATTAGATGGGAAATTTCTTTCTGGCGATAGCGCTGATATTAGGCTTTTTGACCCTGCTGTGTCTTTATCGCGGGGTATTCGGCCCAACGGTACTGGATAGAATAATCAGCATCAGTGTTATCGGCACAAAGACAACGATTATTCTTGCCCTTATAGGTTTAATCTATGGAAGGATGGATATGTTTGTGGATATTTCGATTGCATACGCATTATTAAATTTCATCGCTACACTGGCTTCTGCAAAATTCTTACTCACAAGAAAGAGTATTGTGCCAGGCGCAAAATTCTTTAAGGAGAGGGGGGTTAAATAGATGCTGACTATCCTTGCCGTAATTTTTATTGCAACAGGAGTTTTCTTCTTTACTATTGCAAGCATCGGTCTTCTCCGATTCCCTGATTTTTACTGCAGGATGCATGCAACAGGAAAGGGCGATACACTGGGCGCTTTTCTATCACTTACAGGTCTTGCGATTTATAATCTGAACAATGGATTTTCACTGACGGTGATACTGTTGAGCATAAAGATAATGTTTATTGCGTTATTTATTTTTATAGCCAACCCTACTGCAACCCATGCCATAACCAAGGCAGGGTTTGAGTGTAACATTGAGCCATGGACAAGGAAAGGAGCAGATAAATGATCTGGCAATTGGACATCATATTACTCCTTCTGGTTATTATATGTGCTATAGGCGCTATAAATGTGAAGGACCTTTTGAGTTCAGCTATCCTTTTGGGCGCATATAGCTTTCTCATGTGCCTTATCTGGGCAGAGATGGGTGCGGTGGATGTTGCCTTTACAGAGGCTGCTGTCGGCGCAGGCATCAGCGCTGCGTTCTTTATCGGTGCAATATATCAGACTACGAGGAGGACAAAGGATTGAGGATTTTCGCCTTTATTGCGGTCATTATAACAGGCGCATTGTTGATTTACGCTACGGTGGACATGCCCAACTGGGGCGACCCAAATTCACCGGCAAATATCCATGTATCGCCACGGTATATCAAAAAGACTATTGAAGAGACAGCAACGCCAAACGCAGTAACCTCCGTGCTTGGTGATTACAGGGGCTATGATACCCTCGGTGAGACTACAGTTATATTTACTGCAGGGATTATCTGCATACTTCTCCTGAGGAGGCATAAATGATAGGCAGACTTGAGAATGTTATCATTCAGACCGTTTGCAGGCTTTTTATTCCGCCGATTCAACTCTTTGCCCTTTATGTTATTGCCCATGGACATTACAGCCCTGGCGGAGGTTTCCAGGGAGGCTGCATCCTGGGGGCAAGTTTTATCCTGATGGTAATAGCTTACGACATAAAAGAGGCAAAGCGGATGATGTCTGAAAAGGTCAATACTATATTAAGCAGTCTCGGTGTGATCATATATTCAGGGATTGGCGTCGTATGTCTGATACTCAGTGCAAACTATCTTGATTATGGAATCCTTAATAAAATTATGCCTGTAACTATTGCAGAGGCAAGGGCATTGGGGATATTTGGAGTTGAGGTCGGAGTAGGGATAACGGTAATGGCTGTCATGGTCTCAATCTTCCTCAACCTCGCCTCTGGCGGTGAACATGAGGAGGCAGAGGAATAATGGAATTTATTATCGGCAAGTTTAATTACTGGGTTTATATAATCCTTATGATGATAGGCTTTTATGCCATGATAGCAAAGAACAATCTGGTGAAAAAACTTGTGGGTATGAATATCTTTCAGACGGCGATTATACTCTTTTTCATCTCTATCGGCTCGAAAAAAGGAGTCACAATACCGATTATTCAAGAGGGCGCTGGGGATGCCGTGAACCAGGCGGTGAACAGCGCCCGGTATATGAATCCCCTGCCCCATGTGCTTATGCTTACCGCCATAGTCGTTATGGTGAGCACCTTCGGAGTAGCGATGGCGCTGATAATAATGATATTCAGAAGATATAAGACACTGGAAGAGGATGAGATACTGGAATCCCTGAGGTCCGGAGAGGAGAAATGACCGCGCAGGCCCCGATCTTAATCATAATAATTCCCCTTATAGCCTCGTTTTTAAATGTCATAATCGGGTTATGGAGGAAAAGGCTCTGCTACCCGCTCGTTATTATAACCCTGAGTCTCTCTGTTATTTTATCTATTTCGATATTGAATACAGTCATTACTCAAGGCGTCATCCATTACAGGCTCGGAGGCTGGGAGCCGCCCTGGGGGATAGAATATGTGATAGACCATCTTAACGCCTTTATACTGATTATCGTATCATTTATCAGCTTCACTATAGCTATATATTCAAAGAGAAACGTTGAACAGGAATTCCCTGAAAAGGCTGTCTACTTTTATACAATATACCTCCTCCTTGTAACAGGACTTTTAGGGATAACGATAACAGGCGATGTATTCAATCTCTATGTTTTTCTGGAAATCACATCCCTTGCTGGCTATGCCCTCATCGCAATAGGAAGGGATAAGGCTCCGCTTGCGAGTTTTAATTACCTGATAATGGGGACTATCGGCGCTTGCTTCTATCTGCTGGGGGTAGGCTACCTTTACATAGCCACAGGTTCACTTAACATGGCTGACCTCGGAAGGCTGCTACCCGACCTTTACCACTCCAAGGTGGTGCTGGTAGCCTTTGCCTTCTTTGCAGTGGGGGTTGCTATAAAGATGGCGCTATTCCCGCTCCATGTATGGCTTCCGGATGCTTATACCTATGCGCCATCAACAGTGAGCGCCTTTGCTGCATCCACGATGACCAAGGTAGGTGTTTATGTGATGATAAGGATTATGTTCACTGTATTTGAGCCGCGATTCTCCATAGTGATGCTTCCATCAACTGAGATATTAGGCTGGGCAGCCTCCGGCGCCATGATATTCGGCTGTATATTAGCCATAGCACAAACGGATGTGAAGAGGATGCTCTCCTATATCCTTATCGCCGAGGTGGGCTATATAGTGATCGGTGTGAGCGTAGCAAATCGCATGGGTTTTACAGGGGCGCTCCTCCATATCCTTTTTGATGCCTTTACGATGGCCTGCCTCTTTATGGCGGCAGGGGCAGTGATGCACAAGACAGGGGAAACCAGCATCCACGGCTTCAGGCACCTGCACAGAAGAATGCCCCTTACCATGGCGGCCTTCAGCATTGCTGCCCTATCAGCCGTGGGGGTGCCGCCCTTCGCAGGGTTCTTCAGCAAATGGTATCTGGTCCTGGGTGCGATAGATGCCGGGAAATGGATATTTGCCGGGTTCCTTCTGCTCAGCAGTTTGCTGATTGCAATAGCATTTTTCAGGATTATACAGAATGTATATTTCCCACCGTATGAAATCCTCATTGCGGGGAGCGAGATTGCTTTGCCTTCGGCTCGCAATGATAATATCACACTCAGGGATGAAGCCCCTGTAAGTATGCTTCTTCCCATATTCATAATGGCCGCCGGGATACTTATATTGGGATTCTTTAGCGGGAAGATTGTCTCGGCTGTAATTCAGTTTACTGTCCCGGGGGGCTTTTAAGTATGGAGGCCATAAGTTCCATAAAACCCCTGCTGGTCGTCATAGTCTCTTTGATTGCAGCCTTTCTTATCCTCCTTACAGGGGAAAGGGCAAGAAACCTCAGAGAATCATGGACAATCCTTGCCTCAGTGGTTAAATTCGCCATTGTTTTCTCCATGGTTTCACCCATCCTTGAAGGTAAGGTAATAGAGTATACCGTCATTTCCATCTTGCCGGGTCTCTCACTGCAATTCAGGGTGGATGCCCTGGGAATATTATTCGCCCTGACAGCGTCATTCCTCTGGATAATTACATCCTTTTATTCCATCGGATATATGAGGTCATTGAATGAGCATGCACAGACGAGATATTTCGCATGTTTTGCCATAGCGCTGTCTGCAACAATGGGTGTTGCCTTTTCCGCGAACCTCTTTACCACATTCATCTTCTATGAGATTATCACACTCTCCACATATCCCCTTGTTGCCCACAAAGAGACATCCGAGGCCATTAAGGGGGCGAGGAGATACCTTGCCTATTTACTCGGCACATCCATAGCATTTCTGTTATTAGCCATATTTCTTACATATAATGCTGCTGGAACGTTAGATTTTTCCAATCAGGGGATACTTGCAGGGAAGGGTTCTAATGCCCTGTTGACTGTTATATTTATCCTGTTCATGGCCGGGATTGCAAAGGCAGCGATGATGCCCCTTCACTCGTGGCTGCCTGCGGCAATGGTGGCGCCAACGCCAGTGAGCGCACTGCTGCATGCAGTGGCAGTGGTAAAAGTAGGGGTCTTTACAGTCATAAGGGTAGCGCTCTATATATTTGGAATTGATCTTCTTAGCCGGCTCGGTCTCGGTACAGCCCTCGCATATTTCGCCTCTTTCACAATTATAGCGGCCTCAATTATTGCCCTCAGACAGGATAACCTTAAGCTCAGGCTCGCGTACTCCACTATCAGCCAGCTCTCTTATATTATTCTCGGTGTTGCCTTATTAACGCCGAGCAGCATGGTCGGCGGCATTATCCATATAACCAATCATGCCTTTTCAAAGATTACGCTCTTTTTCTGCGCAGGGTCCATCTACTGCGCCGCGCATAAGACAAAAATCAGCGAACTTTCCGGACTTGGTAAAAAAATGCCGTGGACAATGACCGCGTTTTTTATAGCATCCCTCAGTATGATAGCCGTGCCGCCTGCGGGTGGTTTTATAAGCAAGTGGTATCTTGCCCTTGGGTCAATTGAGGCCAAAGAAATACCTATCCTTGCTGTGATAATCGTAAGTTCAATACTCAACGCCGCATACTTTTTGCCGATTACATACAAGGCATTCTTTGAGAAACAGGATGATGCCCATCATGAAGAGATAAAAGAAATACCAATGGTGGCAATACCTCTTATGATAACAGCAATTATCTCTATTCTCATAGGCATCTATCCTGATTATTTCCTGACCTTGGCAAAGGAGGTTGTAAGATTAAGATGATGATAAAGAGGATTGTGGATTATCTCGGTAATCCTGACAATGCAGGAAGGCTGAAGAAACTTCTTTATATCACACTTGCGGTGATTGTGGCGGCGGATTTTCTGGTTCCGCGGGAGCATGCGGCTTTTTTCTGGGACGATATACCCGGCTGGAGCGCTGTTTACGGTTTTATCTCCTGCGTGCTTATCATCGTTGTTTCGAAGTTTCTTGGCCATCGCGGTCTTATGAAGAAAGAGGATTACTATGACTAACTGGTTTCATCCGTCCGTATTATTTATCTTCGGCGCATTTTTAATACCGCTCTTTAAGGGGAAAGCGCGGCAGACATATCTTATTTTGATTCCGGCGCTGGCCCTTATCGATATTGCCTCCATGTCCCAAGGCACATACTGGACTTATAACTTCCTTGGCAATGAAATCATATTCGGCAAGGTTGACAAGCTCAGCCTCATATTTGCCTATGTCTTTACCATCGCAGCCTTTATCAGCATTGTCTATGCGCTCCATATTGACGACTACGGCCAGCATATAGCCGCCTTCCTCTATGTCGGCAGCTCCATCGGCGTAACCTTTGCCGGTGATTACCTCACCCTTTTTATATTCTGGGAGATTATGGCCTTTGCCTCTGTTTATCTGGTCTTTGCCCAGAGAGGCAAGGCGAGTGTTGACGCAGGTTTCAGATACATTCTTGTCCATATTGCAGGCGGCGCATTTCTGCTTGGCGGGATAGTCCTCCATTCTATAGCTACAGGCTCCATACTTTTCGGGCCGCTTGAGAAAGACGGCAGCCTGGCATTTTATCTAATACTTATCGGGTTTATATTAAACGCCGCTGTGCCGCCGCTTAATGCATGGCTGACAGACGCCTATCCCGAAGCCACAGTAACAGGCGCAGTGTTCATGTCCGCGTTTACCACCAAAACTGCGGTGTATGTTCTGGTGCGGGCATTTCCGGGGACAGAGCTTTTAGTTGTGCTGGGCGTTGTTATGGCGCTCTACGGTGTTGTGTATGCGGTTTTGGAGAATGATTGCAGAAGACTTCTGGCTTATCATATTGTCAGTCAGGTCGGCTACATGGTTGCGGGTGTTGGGATGGGCACAGAGATGGCCCTGAACGGTTCGGTATCCCACGCATTTGCCCATATCATCTACAAAGGGCTTCTTTTCATGGGTGCGGGCGCTGTTCTATACATGACAGGCATACGCAAACTCACGGAGCTCGGCGGGCTATATAAGACCATGCCCATAACATTTGTCCTCTATATGGTGGGCGGATTTGCCATCTCTGCCTTTCCTCTTTTCAGCGGTTTTGTGAGCAAGTCCATGATAGTTGCAGCTGCGCAGCACGACCACAGGGCTGCTGTAACCCTGCTCCTGACGCTGGCGTCTTCAGGGACATTCATATCTCTTGGTTTGAAACTTCCGTATTATATGTTCTTTGGAAAGGATTCAGGCATAAGGGTCAAGGAGCCGCCGCTTAATATGCTCATTGCAATGGGGATTGCGGCATTCCTTTGTATAGCAATAGGCGTATTTCCAGGACAGCTTTATTCCATTCTCCCGCATCCGGTCCACTTTGAGCCATATACGCCGGATCATATAACCGGCGCCCTCAGTATACTTATGTTCACGGCGCTGGGCTTTTTTATGTTACTTAAAAAACTTAAACCCGAACCTGCCATCAGTATTGATACAGACTGGTTCTATAGAAAGGGTGCAAAGGCCTTTATGTGGTTTATAAACAATCCGGCAGCAAAGATAGGGGCAGAGATCAACAGGGCAGCCTTTGATATTATTCCATCATCCCTGAATGAGATCAGCAGGGGCGTTTATGATGAGGACATTCAGAGGAGGCCCATAGGCATCTGGGTACTCCTCTCATTTATTTTAATATTCTTCTATGCCTTAATCTATATGATATTTATATGAGCCTTGCCCTGTAGTCAACCTGCAACCTTGTTTTTATGGATAATACCATCAGCATATATATTCACATCCCCTTCTGTGTAAAGAAGTGTCCGTATTGTGATTTTAATTCTGTTGCAACCGCTGATATTCCTGATGATGCCTATATAAATGCCTTAAACAGGGAATTATTCTTTCACATTAAAGAGAGACCGGTTTTATCAAAGAAAACCCTTGAGACTATTTATATCGGCGGTGGCACACCTTCCCTTATTTCTCCCCATAATATAAAGAGGCTTTTAAGCAGTATAAAACAGGCCTTTGCAGAATCAAATCCGGAGGAGATTACTATTGAGATAAACCCAGGGACTATTGCAAAGAACAGTCTTGCTGCCTTCAGGGATGCAGGCATAAACCGGTTGAGTATCGGCATTCAATCATTTAATGATAAGACGCTCAAAACCCTTGGCAGGATTCATTCTGCCGATAACTCGCTTAAGTGTTATGAATATGCAAGAGCAGCAGGTTTTGATAATATCGGGATAGATCTCATATTTGGCGCGCCTGGGCAATCTACAGAAGAGTGGGAAGGAGATTTAAAAACAGCCATTGCTTTAAGGCCGGAGCATATATCCGCCTATAACCTTACAGTTGAAAAAGGCACACTGTTTTTTGAACTTCAGAAAAACGGGGGGCTTGTCCTGCCGTCTGAAGAAGGACAGGTTTTAATGTATGAACTTGCCATAGATAGTTTAAAAGAGGCAGGCTATAATCATTATGAGATTTCCAATTTTTCATTAACGGGTTTTGAATCCAGACACAACATGAGATACTGGTCGTGTATGGATTATATCGGGCTGGGGGCAGGCGCTCATTCATATATTTCATCTCCTGATTGGGGTGTCAGATGGTGGAATGAATCAGATCCTGATGCATACATGCAGCAGATAAAAAAGGCGACTGCCGAGCAGGGGCAGGCAATTGCAGGAAAAGAAAGATTAACAAAGAAAGAGGCGCTGGAGGAAGGGATATTCTTAGGGCTGCGGAAGACATCAGGGATAAATATGAACTGGTTTGCGGCGCGATTTAATACGCCGCTAAAGAACCTGTGCCATCAAAAAATAGCCGAACTCAAAACCTGTGGGTTGATTTATGAAGATGGAAGCATCATAAGGCTGACCCGTAAAGGTCTTACCCTGTCCAACGAGGTGTTTGCAGAATTGATTTGAAAATTTCTAATTTTCTATCCGCCGCACAAGCTCTGCCCTCTCTCCCCGTAAGAATAGCAAAAGCGCCATGCCTATTACAAGCACAGCAGAGCCTGCTATTATAAATCCAATCCCCGGGTCTTTATTTATATTAAGAGCTACATACGGCGTGTTTATATAGTTAGCAAGCTCTATGGTATGACCATCAAGTTTTATACTGCTGCCAACACCGGATAATGGAAGCCATGCGGTCTTGCCGCTTATGGATATAATCTCCTGATATGGATTTCTATATTCTTCAGAATGGGAATATGGATTCCCCTTTTCATCCATCGCAAAATCAGGGAGAATATTGCCGAGTTTGAACATCGCCCCTTCTTTTGTCCTAAATGCCCCGCCAAATTTCATTCTAAAATCTTCACCGTCCACTTTAAGGATAAGCCCCGTAGGCGCCTCGCCCTGGTCAGCATGGTAAAAGGCAATGCCTCTATAGATTAACGGGCCATTTATCCGGATATTGTACTTCAGAATTTCTTTTCCATCTTTAAGCAAGGCAACCTTTGTTTTTAAATCTTCCAAACCGGCCCTCCGCGATGTCTTCATCTCTATGTCGTCAAAACGGAGAAAAAGCTCCGGCCGGGAAGGAACCTCTATGGTTTGCCCCTGAAATACGAAATTCCCAGGGCTTCTGAAACCGTATATGCTTCCAACAAGATGTCCAAGGAGCGCTATCAGAAAACCGATATGCACAATCTGCGGGAAGAATGACTGCCACGGTCTTTTATCTTTTAATATGGAATAGAGCTTATCCAAAGTGCAGACTGTGGTATTTATGGCAAATATGGTTGTAAGGAAAACTAGTATAAAAATCCACAAACTTATATTGAGGCGCGCTATTCCTATGGAAAAGAGCCACGGAAATAGTATTGCCTGATCCAGCGCCTGAAAGATTGCGGGATTTTTCATGGATACAATAGAACCCCATGCAGCATCAATAACAATAATGCCTGCCAGGATTATGGTAAGTTCAGTGGATGCAAAAAAACGCCAGATAGATTTCATTGTCCCCTCGTCATACACTTGTCCCTGCGAGCTCCAAGCAAGGATATAACCTTTTTGTAGCATATAGCACATTTGCAGCTTGTTTGTCTAATAACTTGAGATAGTGCAAAAGGGCTGATTGTCTGATATGATGCACCGGTAAGCAAAGGGGGTTTGAAGGTGCTCAATCAATTTAGACTGGCAATTTTCTTTGTCTTGCTTCTCATAAATCCAGCCAATGCCGCTCTACCAGAGTTGGTAAAATTGGCAGATGATGTTTACGGCTTTATAGGAAAAGAAGGCGCTACAAATTCCGGGTTTATTGTAACCAATGAAGGTGTTGTTGTGATTGATACGCAAGGGTCAAAAGACCTGGCAATCCTTTTAAAAAAGAAGATGCAGGAAATCACAGACAAGTCTGTTATCTATGTAATAAACACCCACTATCATGGAGACCATACATTCGGAAATCAATATTTTAAAGAGGCAAAGGAAATTATAAGCCACGAGAATACAAAGAAAAATCTTATAGAAAAGGACAGTCAGCATAGGGAGCAGTTTAAGAAATTATTTGGCGAGAACGCTCTTGAAGGTTTTGAACTAACACTTCCCACAAAAACATTTAAGGATACCCTCACCCTGCGGGTAGGCGGCAAAACCCTGGAACTTGCATATCTTGGCAGGGGGCATACAGACGGCGACATTATTGTTTACCTTCCAATAGAGCGCATTATGTTTGGTGGAGATTTACTTTATAAGGACAGGCTCCCCTGGCTTGGGGATGCCTATGCAAGCGAGTGGATAGAGACACTTGATAAACTTAAGCATTTTGATGCAGTGATACATGTCCCCGGCCATGGTGATATTGGGAATATTGCCATGCTGCAAAACATTCAGCAGTATCTTATGGATTTACAGCTTGAGGTAAAGAAATATATTGAAATGGGAAAGACACTGGATGAGATGAAAAAGGCAATAAACCTGCCGAAATATGAAAACTGGATTAAATATAAAGAATGGCTTCCTTTGAATGCGGAAAAGGTTTACAAGGAATTTACAGGGAAGTAAAAAATTTTATGTCATATACATATCTTGACCACGAGGCTGATGTAGGAATCAGAGCGGTTGGGACTACACTTGAAGAGGCATTTCAAGATGGCGCAAAGGCAATGCTAAATTATATGTGGGATATATCAACGATTGAGGAAAGGCAAAATGTTTCAATAGAGTGCGAGGCAAGGGATATACCTGAGCTGTTTGTAGAGGCCTTGAATGAAATACTTTTTAAGCAGGATGTTAACGGTCTTGCAATCAGCAGATTTAAGGTAGAAGAGATAAAAAAGGCGGATGAGAGATATAAACTTAAAGGAACTGCATTCGGCGAACCATTAAACCTTGAGAAGCATACTGTAAAAACAGAGGTCAAGGCAGCAACTTATGCAGGGCTTCGCTATGAGGAAAAAGAAGGTCGGCATATCGTGCAGTGTATTTTAGATGTGTGAAGTTAATGGCCTGTTGCCCAAATTCCATTCGACCGCATAGAAACTTTTCTGGTTCATGATATATCCCCTATGATGCCTAACGCCACGCATCACCGTGCCGCGTAGTTTACGGCTACAGTGTATGCAGTGAGTTAGGCGATTCCACTTGTTTCGGTCGGATCAATCCTATCCTTCCCCCTAGTGGCGGACAGTTCTTTGATCAACTCGGACGGTTTTTGGATCCGAATCAAAGGGCATATTTTCCCAAGGGTAGTTTTCCGGCTCAGAATCCCGCCATCACAAGTGAGAAACCGCTGGTAGCCATTGTGCACAGCATACATCAGGTGCTTTGCATCGTCGTCTTTCAGTCCGGAGGCAAGCAGATCCGAGTACAATTTATCATTGACAATATCTGTAACCAGCGGGTTCGTGATGCAGCCACCATATTGATCAGTCTGCGTGTGAAACCCAAGTACCTTGTGATCGTCCTCCACCTCGGCGACTTCCGAAAGGCCAGTCTTGAGCTTAGCGCGATGATTAGACGGCGCGCGTTCCATTTCCCGCAGTGATTGGCACGAGGTTCCAAGGTCAAGGTTAACTGAACGTTTGGCCTCCAAGAGTTGATCTATTGCTTCGAGTTCGGCTTTGTCCATGTCCCGTCTCGAAATCGCCGAAGCGACATTGTTGTCTAAATAGACCTTTAACATCTATAGACCCCTTGCTCCGCCTACCAATTAATTATACAGTTTCCCGACTTTATCAGAATCTATCTGTCATTTCAAATAAATTACAAAATCAAATTTGATATGACCATCCAATTTCACTATAGTTAAATTAGAAGATAATAGAACGAGAGCCATCTATGTCCGAAAAAACATTATCCATTGAAATAAAAAAGCTCACCCCGTATCTCTTCTGTTGATTCAAGTTTGAAGATTGAACCGGAATTTTTAGGTCTGTTTTGTTCCAGAAAGGTATCTTTGCTAAACAGTATTAAGCGCTTGACTTTATCTTACGATTGTGAGTATATTTACTCAATACTTTGAGTAAATTGTAAGAGGGGCTGTGTCCCGCATATCATGTATAAAAGAAAAGTAAACAAAAGGCTTCTATCCAGACTTATGGAGCAACGGCGGTTTATACAGGCGCTTGCAGGTCCGCGGCAGGTGGGAAAGACCACATCCGTGCTTCAGGTAATGGAAGACCTTCGCATACCTTTCCATTACGCATCTGCTGACAGGCCGACATTACAGGGTCCGGTATGGATAGAGCAGCAATGGGAACTCGGACGTCTTAAACTTGGCAAGAAAGGCGCTGTGCTTGTTATTGACGAGGTGCAGAAGATTCCAGGCTGGCCGGAGGTTGTCAAAGGATTATGGGATGACGATACGCGGCATAAAAGGCCGCTCCGCGTGGTATTGCTCGGCTCTTCCCCGCTTTTAATCCAGACCGGATTGACCGAAAGCCTTGCAGGGCGATTCGAGATACTTCCGGCAACCCACTGGTCTTACGATGAATGCCGCGCCGCATTCGGATGGGATTTGCATACATATATCTATTATGGCGGATACCCAGGCGCTGCCCCATTGATAAGCGACAGAAGCCGGTGGGCAAGATACATATCCGATTCCCTGATAGAGACTACGATCTCAAGGGATATATTGCTCATGACCCGCGTGGATAAGCCAGCCCTTCTGCGGCGCATGTTCCAGTTGGGATGCAGTTATTCAGGGCAAATACTTTCTTACCAGAAGATGCTCGGGCAATTGCAGGACGCCGGCAATACCACGACCTTGGCGCATTATCTTGAGCTTCTCGCAGGGGCAGGACTGGTTACCGGGCTGAACAAATATTCAGGGCAGGTTGTCCGTCAGAGGGGGTCGAGCCCCAAACTGCATGTAATGAATATGGCATTGATGACTGCTCAACAGGGGCTTTCATTGGAAGAGGCGCAGAGAGACAGAAATTATTGGGGGAGGCTCATGGAGTCGGCGGTAGGGGCTTACCTCGTAAACAGCGCCATAGAGCAAGGCTTTAATGTATATTACTGGCGCGATCGGGGGTACGAAGTAGATTTCATACTATGCAAAGGCAAAAAAATAACGGCCATAGAGGTAAAAAGCAGCCGCAGCAAAGGAGTATTCCCTGGAATGGAGGCGTTTGGAAAGACGGTCAGGCATTGTAAAAAGCTGCTGGTCGGAGAGGATGGGCTGGCCTTTGAGGAGTTTTTCCGAACAGAGCCTGTTAGGTTTCTTGATTAGGGCGCAGGTCAAATAATGAAGAGCCGCGATACAATATTGGGGGAAAGCATAAAGGATGATATTCTAAGGAGAGCCATCTATGTCCGAAAAACCATTATCCGTTGAAATAAAAAAGATAACCCCGTATCTATGGGAGATACCGAAAAAAGGGGATATGCTTGTCCCGGGCAGGATTTACGGGGATGAAGAGACAATACAGAGTTTACTAAAAGATGTTGAGGAAAAAAAGGGAGGCGGATTCACGCCTGCAATTGTGCAGGTCTTGAATGTTGCAATGCTTCCCGGAATCCAAAAGGCATCCATTGCGATGGCGGATATTCATCCGGGTTACGGTTTTGCCATCGGCGGCGTTGGCGCATTTGACCTTGACGAGGGTGTGATAAGCGTTGCCGGCGTGGGGTTTGATATAAACTGCGGTGTGAGGGTTTTGGCAACGTCCCTTGATAAAGAGGATGTTGAGGCAAAAAAGGAACAGCTTGCAAACCAGCTTTTCCGGGATGTGCCGGCAGGCCTCGGCTCTACCGGGGATATCAGATTGACCGCAGGCGAGATAGATGAGGTTTTGACAAAGGGCGCTGAGTTTGCGGTAAAAAAGGGATATGGTTTTCCTGAGGATTTGGAATACATTGAAGAAAACGGCAAGGTAAAAAATGCTGACCCTGATAATGTGAGCAAAAAGGCGAAGGATAGGCAGTTTAAGCAGGTCGGCACACTCGGCTCAGGCAATCACTATCTGGAGGTGCAGTGGGTTGAAGAGATTTATGACATCAGGGCAGCCGATGCCTATGGCCTCCGCAAAAATCAGATACTCATCGCAATCCATTGCGGAAGCCGCGCATTGGGGCATCAGATAGGCACGGATTATTTGCAGACGCTTTCAGAGGCGAGCAGAAAATATAATATTCCCATCAGGGAAAGAGAACTTGTATGCGCGCCGTTCAAGAGTCCCGAAGGCCAGAGATATTTTACCGCAGTGAACTGCGGCATAAATGGCGCTTTTGCCAACAGGCAGGTCATAGGCCATCTTACAAGACAGGCTGTCCAGCATGTATTTGGCATAGACATGCGGGATATAAAACTTCTGTATGATGTTGGGCATAATACTGTGAAGCTTGAGACCCATGAGGTTGATGGTAAGATGAAGAAACTCCTTGTCCATAGGAAAGGGGCGACGCGGGCGTTTGCTGCTGGTAGAGATGAGGTTCCAATAGCATATAGAGATGTCGGTCAGCCGCTCCTTGTAGGTGGGACAATGGGCACAGCATCATATATATTATGCGGCACCCAAAAAGGCATGGAAGATTGCTTTGGCAGCGCGGTTCACGGCGCAGGCAGGGCGATGTCAAGAGAAAAGGCTAAGAGACGGTGGCGCGGAGAGGAACTTATACATGAGTTAGCTCAAAAAGGCATATTAATAAAATCAAGGAGCAAGTCCGGAGTTGCCGAAGAGGCGCCTGGCGCATATAAGGATGTTGACAGGGTTGTAAATATAGTTCACAGCGCCGGGGTGAATAAAAAGGTGGCAAGGGTAAGGCCGCTTATATGTGTAAAAGGCTAAAAATCTTCCTGCAGATACAATTCTTCTGTATCCTTTGTTTTTCGCAATTTTAAGGGGGTCTGGCAATAAGGGCAATATATCTCTGACCCTATCTTTTCATCCCCTGAAATAGGGACATCTGCATCGCATATGGGGCAGGTCAGATAATGTTTAACCTCACCTTTGAGAGCCATAAGTTTCCTCCTGTTAATGGTCTATTTGCAGGCACGGTTTTAATCCGCATAGACGGACTATTTTGCCTGTCTGCGCAGACAGGCACGAATAAATTCGCGCCTAAGATGATTAGTCTAACAGTCTTTTCAGACAGATTCCACAAAATATTTGTGCTTGTAATCCCAAAGTGATAATGTCCTATTCTGCCAAAGTAGAAATGTCCACTGATTAAAGCCTTCAGGGGCAGGCTCTAATTCAGAGATGCTAAACTGTCCTTATTTTAAGGAGGGCAGAATGGCAGGAAAGGACATACTCATGGTAAGTCAGGAGGAGAGGAAGCGATTACATCTTATCCACAAAGTGATTGAGGGGGCGATAAAACAAGTTGAGGCAGCCGAGGTTATCCATTTAAGCTATCGGCACACCAACAGGATAGTAAACAAAGTAAGAAGAGAAGGAGACAAGGCTATAGTCCATAAATCCCGTGGCAAGCCATCAAACAGGAGATTACCTGAAAAGGTAAAAAATAAGATAGTCAAGCTTTACCGAGATAAGTATAAAGGCTTTGGAGCAACCCTTTTTTCCGAGAAGATATTTGAAGAACACAGGATTAAAATAAGCGATGAGACCCTGCGTATATGGCTCATAGAGTCCGGAGACATAAAGAAAACCCGCAAAGGAAGAGCCCACAGAAAATGGCGGGAGAGAAAGAATCATTTCGGCGAGATGGTGCAGATGGACGGCAGTCACCATGACTGGTTTGAAGGCAGAGGTGATAAATCCGTTCTTATGGGGTATATAGACGATGCAGCAGGAGAAGCCTTTGGCAGATTCTATGAATATGAAGGAACCATACCGGCGATGGACAGCTTCAAGCGCTATACTTTAAAATATGGTCTGCCTATGAGCATATACCTTGATAAGCACTCTACCTACAAATCAACAGGCAAGCCCACCATAGAAGACGAATTAAACAATACCGGGCCTTTAAGCCAATTTGAAAGAGCAATGAAAGAGCTTGGAGTAAAAGTAATACATGCAAACTCACCCCAGGCCAAAGGACGGATAGAGAGGCTGTTTAAGACATTACAGGACAGGCTTGTGAAAGAGATGCGGCTTCTCAATATAAAGACCATAGAAGAGGCAAATAAGTTTTTACAAGAATACCTGCTCCGATACAACAAGAGATTTGCCGTAAAACCCCAAAGAGATGAGAATCTGCATAGAGAAATACCCGAAGATTTAAACATGGATAAAATCCTGCGCATAAAGACAGAGAGGGCATTAAGAAACGACTTTACCGTAGGGCACAACAAGAAACTCTATCAGATAGAAGATAAGACAAGAGCCAAAAAGGTAACAGTAGAAGAAAAGATAGACGGCACGATGGCAATAACATACAAAGGAGCCTCTTTAAGATTTAAAGAGATAACCCAAAGACCTGAAAGACAAAAGGAAGCCTTTCCGGTATCCCATCCCAAAAGGAAATACATTCCTCCTATGGATCATCCATGGAGGAGATTGAACTACAGTAAACATGCTGACAGATATAAAGATATAAACAAAAAAGAATTGAGGGAGGCTGATACATAAAACAGGACATTTCTATTTTGGTAAGAATAGGACATTTCTATTTTGGCTTTACACAAAATATTTGTGCTTTGACTGCCGGCGCTATTTCTGTTACATTTATACAATTATAAATCTACATGGCAGGCAACTAAAGTGAAAAAAGCTATCTCTATTATCTCCATACTTTTCATTATTACCCTTGGGCTGTCTACATATCTTAAGCTTAAAAAACCGGAAAAACCTTCTGGCTGTATTGAAACCACAGGGATTGTAGAAGCTACCGAGGTAGGGCTCGGCCCAAAGATTGCCGGCAGAATAGATTGGCTCTGCTGCAAAGAGGGAGATGCTGTAAAGGCCGGTGAACTTGCCGTAAGATTAGATGATAAGGAATTAAAAGCAAGGGTTCTTCAAGGCAGGAAATCGCTTAAAGCAGAAGAGGCATCCCTTAATATAAGCGAGGCAAATTTAGAAAATGCAAGGCTTGAGATAGATGCTGTCAGGGCAGAAGTCCAGACAGCAGAGGCGGAGGTTGCAAGAACTAATGCGCTGGCAGAAGACGCAAAAAAGTCCCTGCAGAGGGCCTCCGGGCTTTTTAAGGATGGTTTAATATCAGAAAGGGAAATGGACGCGGCAAAGACAAATTATGACGCAAATAACGCCCAATTGGATTCTGTAAGGGCGCGAAAGAGGGCGGCGGATGTAAAACTCAAAATCTCTTTATCCAGCATCAGGACATCCGAGGCGCAGGTGTCTTCTGCAAGGGCAAAGGTGGAGGAATCGCAGGCTGCGCTGAATGTATTGGAGGCTCAGCTCAAGGATACAGAGATAATCTCGCCCATAGACGGCGTTGTTGCATATAAGGCATTTGAAACAGGAGAGGTAGTTAATGCCGGCTCGCCTGTCTATATCATCCACGACCTCAAAAACATCTGGGCAAGGGTTGATATTGAAGAGACAAAAATAGGTGATATAAGGCTCGGTAATACAGCAAAGATAACAGCATCGGCCATGCCGGATAAGGAATTTAGCGGAGAGATCATTGAAATAGGCAGAGAAGGCGAATTCGCCACACAGAGAGATGTAACAAGAGGCAGGTCTGACATAAGGACATTCAGGGTGAAGATAGGCATAAGTAAACCTGATGGATTGTTAAAATCAGGAATGACAGTAAGGGCGCGGATATTTTGCAGATAAAAAATGGAGGTTAAAATGGAAAAGAAGGAAGATGTTAAATTTAGTGAATTAGGCTTAAGCAAGGAACTGCTTCAGGCTGTAGTAAGCATGGGGTTTGAGGAGCCGACGCCAATACAGCGTAGGACAATACCCATAGTTTTAAAAGGCAAAGATGTTATTGGCCAGGCCCAGACAGGGACAGGAAAGACTGCTGCCTACGGCATACCAATTGCAGAAAAGTTAGAGCCGCACAACTTTATGGTGCAGGCAATAATCCTTACTCCAACAAGGGAGCTTGCCATTCAGGTCGCTGAAGAGATGAACAAGATTGGCAGGTTTAAGAAGATTCAGGCTGTTCCCATTTATGGAGGCCAGTCCATAGAAAGACAGATAAGGGCGTTAAAAAAAGGGGTTCAGGTTGTAGTTGGCACGCCCGGCAGGGTTATTGACCACATAGAGAGAAAGACGTTGCGGCTTAATTATGTAAAGATAGTTGTGCTTGATGAGGCGGATGAGATGCTGGATATGGGATTTGTTGATGATATTACCACAATACTTAAAACAACCCCAAAGGAGAGGCAGACCCTCCTTTTTTCAGCTACAATGCCGGATCCGATACTTAAAATAGCAAACCGCTATATGCAGAGTCCTGAGAGGGTGACTATTGCAACGAACATAATTACTGCGCCTAAGATAAACCAGATATTTTATGAGGTGAGGCAGTCTGAAAAGACTGACGCCCTGTGCAGGCTCATAGATGCAGAGGATTCAGACCTCTTTCTTGTGTTCTGCCATACAAAAAGGGAGGTTGATGATGTTGCGGCAGATTTAAAGCTCAGAGGGTATGAGGCAGAGGCAATACACGGCGACTTTAGCCAGTCCCAGAGAGAGGCTGTGATGAAAAAGTTCCGTGAAGGCAGGATAGATGTGCTGGTTGCAACCGATGTGGCTGCAAGAGGCCTTGATATAAGTAAGATTACGCATGTTATTAATTACAGCATCCCGCAGAACCCTGAATCCTATGTGCACAGAATAGGAAGGACAGGCAGGGCAGGAAGGGAAGGCATCGCCATAACATTTGTCACCCCAAGGGAAGACAGGCAGCTCAGGCTTATACAGCAAGTCGCAAAGACAAAAATAACAAGAGGAAAGCTGCCGTCTGTTCAGGAGATTCAGGAGGCAAGGGCTCTTCGCCTGAAAGAAAAGATTCAGGAATTCATTGATGATAAGCGCTTTGACAAATATCTTAAAATGGTTGAAATACTTTCAGACGGTCTTCAGCCAATAGAGGTTGCAGCAGCGCTTTTAAAATTCCAGCTTGAAGGGTTTGGTACAGCAACGGAGACAGTAAGAGGGGGTGGGGCTGTATCCTTTGATGAAACAGGCGCCCCTCCTGGCATGGCAAGGCTTTTTATAACTGTTGGCAAAGAGCAGAAGATAAGGCCTGGGGATTTAGTCAAACTCATTGCAGAAAAGACAGGACTTAGCGGTAATACCGTCGGCAATATCAAAATTATGGAAAAGTTCACCTTTCTTGAGGTGCCGAAGGATTCGGCTGAAAAGGTAATAGATGCTTTGCAAAAGAGTATGATAGGGGGGAGGAAGGTTAATGCGGCGCCGGCAAGACCGAGGTAATTTACAAATCTGACCACATTTTTCTCTCCTTTGCTTACAGGAGATAAGGAATTTAAGAAGCTGAAGGTGAAGTTAAGGTTGAATGGGTGTGAGAAAAAGAAATGGGGTAAGCGTTCCTGAGCAATTCTCAACTCCAAAAAGCTACGGAATTGGTGAGATAGTACAACTAATTTAGTGAGCATGAACAAGTGTCCCCTTACCCATACCGCTCTCTTTTTTTCTCAAGGATGAAAAACATGTTTATGGCACGTCTGCGCTGGCAGGGTCAGGAGGACGGTAACCATCTCGCTCTACATCTACGCCCATTTCCTTATTGCAGGAACCAACGCTAACTATATGACAGCTAAGAAAACAGGTTCTCGTTCTGGTAGCAGTTACATACCTCCACCTCGGTTTTGCATTACCGGATACAGGACGAAGGTCGGGAGAAAAATTTAAAAGTCGTAAAGGGAAGCCGACAGGCGGTGTGGGAGCAGCGGTGCCCGGGTCAAAATCGTATAGGACACCATCAATAAGATATTCAGCATTCGGCGCCTGTACATTGCTATGAATATTAAAATGGCAATTCTTGCAGGTGGCCCGTGTTTTGTCTATTCTGTTTACAAGATGAAGCTCGTGCAAATTATCTTTTCCATCAATGTTGTCCCAAAAGTTAGTATAGGCCGTGCCGGTGTTCAAAAGTAATGACTGATTATGACAGCGGAAACACAGATTAAAATTTGAGGCAGAGAAGCTTGTTGGTCCATTAACATCATTGAAAAAAAATGCCCGACGAATGCTCGGATAGGTTGAACCATGGGGACCTTTTACTGTTGTACCAAGCGCCGGCGCCGCTCTATCAGTAGTTCTGAGGGCGGATTGTGTTATTGGGCCTACTATTGTTTCAAATGCGTTGTTATTGTGGCAGTCAGTGCAGTTAATAGTCAGGCCGCCGAGTTGGGCAACCGCATCGCCAGGCGGGGAGGCGCCACAATTTAGACCAAATGCAGCCTCGAGTTGCTTACAAAGCCTCCATGATCGGTTTCTTCCCGGCCCTGCCACAGGATGAAAGGAATTGTTAGTCGTCTGGAATTCTAATTTCTTATTGCTGCAAGGCATTCGGCCCTGAGCGCAGGCGCAGGTGCTATTACAAACGCAACTCGGAGTTGCGCCGCCGCAATTGCCCGTTACTATCTGGTTGGTGCCGTTGCCTACGGCTGTAATAACGCTATCCCCATGACACTTGAAACAGAGCTCATAGATGAACGGCTGATACGGTTGCGCTAGCGCACCAGTGGTCTTCTCGGCACTCGTGCACGCAGGATCATTAGTAGAACTTACAGGGTCGCATATTATGCCGTTGATAGTAATATATCTCATCCCCTTTAACCTGCCCCCAGCGTCCCAGGTACCGGGGGTATTATCGCCCTTTTTTACTGCATGGGGATTGTGGCAATCGTAACATTCCACATGTTTTTCGGTAATAGGACGACCCGCTTCTGCTGGTGGTTGTGGTGATAAGGTAACAGGGATAGACTCTCTTACCGTATGACGGCCTGATAGGGCAGGATCATCAATAGGATGACCGCTGCCGGGAGCTATATGCCTTTTATTTATCTCTTCCTTGATCTTCTTTGATGAGGGGCCGTTTGTGCTATGACACGCCTCACAGAGGTTTTCCTCCCATGCAATAAGCTGTCTCGGTATCATGTAATCAACCATGACGGAAGGGTTGCACCCGGCCGGTATATTCGGATTCAGGGAAGTGCAGGCAATTTGATTAACGGCAGGGACACCACCGGTGCCGTCCGGAGTGATAGTATAGGTAGTATTAGTATCGTATGGAGCTGCAACTGTTCCCTTTATTCCGTGCGGGGTATGGCAGTTAAGGCAGCTTCCCCTGTTCCCGGTTGGGAGGTTCAGTCTGGTGCTTCTCGGCCATATTAGTTTAGGCGTGGTTGCACTGGTTTCGGTTGTCCCAGGCCAGTAAAATGAGCCGGTGCCGTCGCCTAACGTCGGATCAAAATGGGTGGATAACTTAAACACGTCTTTGCCCTGATAGAAACTCCACCTGCCCATATGAAGCGGGCTGGTTGAGTTGTTTATCTTTTCCATGTTTTCATGGCAGTACCAGCAAAGTTCGGAGTTTGCCCTAGGCGTTGCGGAGTTATAATCTCCCTTAAAGAGAAGATAGGGACTTGGACCTCCTATACCTGATATATCAGAAGAGGCATTTGGGTGCGGCTCGCCTCCGCCAAAGCTTGCCATAGGTTCATGGCAGTGGAGACATTCGCCGGAGCCGTATGTGCCTGCCTCGGCGGGGTTGCCGCCGGGGTTGGCGGTATTGTAAGAGCCTGCGCCAGGAAGGGTATTGCAAGGGTCGCTATTGCCGTAGTCTGCCCCCAATCCCCTGTTCACGCCTCCTGCACAGGGTGTAAGACCATCTGTTGTGCCGCCGCCGTGTTTGCTGTAGATAAATGCGCCGCCTGTGGCAAAGGCGTCCGGGATTATTTTTAAACCGGACCAGGGATAAATATAGGCTGTTATGGCAAATACCAAAGATACAGCGGAAAGGAGTAAAAATCTTTTCATGTTCACAATACCCCCTTTTACGTAAAGTTAAGAGTCAACAGTCAAAAGCTAAATCAGATAAACCTGCCGCATCTTGCCCATCAGTCCGCCTGATATGGCTCTAATCCTAACAAAATTATATTTGTCAAGATAAAGAGGAGTAGGGAGATGATGCGTGACGCTTCCCACATTTTTTAAAAACCATTTGTTTCAATAGATATAATTTTATGTCCGAAACAACCTTTAACCTGTTAGTTTTAAAAAGCGAGATTATTTTGCCCAGCTCATAATGATACTTTTCCAGCAATCTCAAATTGCTCTCCTTTTACTACTTATAGTATTTATTGTCAAGAGTAATAATACTTATAGTCTTTAGTATTTTGGCGTTTTAACACTTATAATTAAAATAGAGGCTTTAAACCTATGAAGGATATACTGAAAGAATTCGGCAGAAGGGTTAGAGATATACGAAAGGAACATGGATTATCTCAGGAGGAGTTGGCTGAAAAGGCTGACCTTCACTTTACATATATTGGTGGTATTGAAAGGGGTGAACGAAATCTATCTTTAAAAAATATAAAGAGGATTGCCGATGCATTGAAAATAGATATAAGAGAACTTTTTACTGTGGAAGAAACGGGCATTGAAGGCAAAACTATAATTGGTGATATTAACAGGATTCTGGCTGATAAAAATGTTTCAGCGCTACGGTTAGTAAAACTATTGATAGAAGATGTTGACAAGTGGTTGAAGGAAGTAAAAATTAGGAATAGCGACTACTAAAAAGAAAGATTTGCACATTATCTGCTCATTAGTAATACAAATGCATTAAATAATCTGGCATGATGATGCGTGAGGCTATAAACAGGCTTTTAAAAGAAACCGATGAAGAAAAATTAGGCTGGTTGTAAAAATCCTGCGGGCTGTGGCGAGGTAATGGGTTCTTATCTAAATCATTTCTGCAAGTCATTCAAAATCTTATCTACAACCTTTTTCATCTCAGGGATATGTTCAGAACATACGACAAACACGGTTTCTGCATCGATGTCAAAATAGTGGTGGGTTATAATATCTCTCATACCTTTTGCCTTCTTCCAGTCCATTTCAGGATAATTGGTAAGAAATCTTGAGTCCGTCAATTTGTCTACCTGTTTAAGGGCTTCTCCGATGTTAATGAGTTGCATACAGATGCTGTCCAGCTTCTCAAAACCTTCATCATCTTTTATGAAATCATTGCTTGACCCAATGACTTTAAATCTTTTTGTGATCTGTTCTATAGACCATGCTATGTTGCGAAATATCTCAACGATAAGCTCCTTATCATACATAGATGACATCTCTCTCAATCCGCTGTTTCAGAAACTTGTTCATCTTGTCTCTGAGCCTTACAATGTCAACATTGCTTCTAAATGCCTCCTCAATAGCCTGTTTAATGCCTATCAAATTAAAAAGGTCGGGTTTTTTCACTTCAACAACAATATCTATATCACTTCCTTCGCGGGTTTCTCCTCTGGCGTAACTGCCGAACAGACCGATTTTTGTTACCCCGAAGTTTTGCTCAAATTCAGCCTTATGCTCAAAAATAAACCTTATTATCTCGTCTCTGTTCATTCCGTCTCCTGACAGTGAATATATTCAAGATTTTCAGCTATCCGTTTATTGATGTCAAGTAGTTTTTGCGGGCTGTGGCGAGGTGAAGTAAAAATAATTGACATAGTATCTATGATAGATGTATCCTTTTTATAGAAAAAGGAGGCAGTGAATATGAAGGCTACTCTTAAGTTCAAAAGCCTTGACGATTTCTTGAAGGAGCATAATCCTCGTGTATGAAGTTTATTGTGCGTTTTTCAGCGTGAAGTAAAGTAGTTGTGTCTGTTTCTTTACAAGATAACACCTTTTACAAAACTTTAGAGGCTATATCAACTCTTAAGTCAGGGCAGAGGTTTGTGCTTTCCGGCCTTTTGGGTTCGTCAAAGGCCTTTTTTATTGCCTCTCTGGTGGGTAAGGGCGTAATGCCTTACGCCCCTACTACTAACTCCGAACCCAGAACTGTTCTCATCATTACACCAACTCAGGAAGAGGCGGAGAATTTTACAAAAGATATAAACTTCTTCCTCGGAAAAAAGACAGCCTTTTTCTATCCTTCATGGGAGATTTTGCCATTTGAGAGCCAATCTCCGCATCCGGATATAATCGCCGCAAGAATAGATATTCTCCACAAACTTGCCCACGGACATCACAATATAATTGTCACAACGCCTTCAGCCATTATGCAAAGGGTTATACCAAAGGGCGTCTTAATATCTTCTGTTCAAAGGTTTGAAGTTGGAATGGAAGTGAACAGGGACGAGATATTGCAAAGGCTTTTACAAATTGGTTACTCAAGGACAGGCTTAGTTGAAGAAAAAGGAGAGATGAGGGTTGCCGGCGGGATTTTAGATATTTTCCCTCCGTCATATTCCGCTCCTGTCAGGATTGAATTTTTTGGAGATGAAATTGAGAGTATCAGGACATTTGAAAGCGCAACCCAGAGGTCAAAAGAAGATTTGAAAGAGGCTGTAATCCTGCCTGCAAAAGAGATTATCTTTTCAAAAAATGTAAATGAGATGGCGCTGGATAAGCTCAGAAAAAGGGCTGATGAACTGGAGCTTCCAAAGGATGTAAGAGAGTCTATTTCTGACAGAATACGGGATGGGCTGGTCTTTGCCGGTATTGATTTTCTTTCGCCTCTTTTTTACGGAAGACTTGACACGCTGTTTGATTATCTTCCTAAAGATTGCCTGCTCTTTCTCAACAACCTAAATGAGATAGAGGAGGCCGGGAGAGGGTTTGAAAATGAGGTGTCGGATGGGAGAATAAAGATTGAAGAGAAAAGGCAGTTTTTTGTAAAGCCGGAAGAGTTTTATATGGATGTAATGGAGTTTAAGTCTGGATTTGAAAAAATGGGCACGGTTGTAATGGAGGCGTCAATTCCCCCCAGCCCCCATTTGATAGACAAGGGGGTTACAAATTCGTGTGAATTTTCTACACAGTCCAATCTTGACATAAGACAGGACATTGCAACCCCCCTCCCTACCCTCCCCCGCACGGGGGGAGGGGAAGGGGTGGGGGTTCTTAAGCCATTAGTCGATAAGATGAAAGACTGGCATGACCTTGGGTGGAGCGTATTTATTGTCTGCCATACGACAGGGCAAGCGGAGAGGTTGAAGGAGTTACTGGAGGGGTATAATCTGATTGTGGATTGCAGATTGCAGATTGCAGATTTAAAATCCCAGATCCCAGATCCCACATCCCACATCCCAATAATCATCGGCGATTTAAGTTCCGGCTTTCGTTTCCCATCCATAAAATTAGCCGTCATAACAGAAGAGGAAATCTTCGGACAAAAGGTAAAAAGACGGCCGCCGCCTTCCCATAAAATAGACGCCTTCCTTACCCAATTGCAGGATTTAAATATCGGAGACTTTATTGTTCATACCATTCACGGAATCGGTATTTATCAGGGGCTTAAGAGGCTTAAGATAGAGGATATAGAAAATGATTTTCTCCTTCTGGAGTATCAGGGGGGAGATAAATTATACCTGCCTGTCCAGAGACTGCATCTTGTGGGCAAATACCGCGGTGTAGAAGGCAAAAAACCGGAAATAGATAAGCTTGGCTCTACAAGGTGGGAGAAGACCAAAGGCAGGGTAAAGAAGATTGCAGAGGAGATGGCAAAGGGATTGCTGGAGCTATATGCGGCAAGAAAGGTTGTTGAAGGGTTTTCTTTTTCAGGAGGGGACAGGCTTTTTTCAGAGTTTGAGGCGTCTTTTGAATATGACGAAACCCCGGACCAGCTAAGCGCCATTGAGGATGTGCTAAAGGATATGGAAGAGCCCAGGCCAATGGACAGGCTTATCTGCGGCGATGTCGGATATGGAAAGACCGAGGTTGCTATGAGGGCTGCATTCAAGGCTGTTCTGGATAACAGGCAGGTGGCAGTGCTTGTGCCTACCACATTACTTGCGCAACAACACTATCTTACCTTCAAAAACAGATTTGCCGCATACCCTGTGACTATAGAGGTATTGAGCCGCTTTAGAAGCCCTAAGGAGCAGAAATATATTTTAAAAAAGCTTGCCAATGGCGAGGTGGATATAATCATCGGCACTCACAGGCTTTTGCAAAAGGATGTTGTAGTGAAGGATTTGGGGCTCATTATTGTTGACGAGGAGCACAGATTTGGCGTGAGCCACAAGGAGAGACTAAAGCAGATGAAAAGGCAGGTGGATGTCCTGACATTGACCGCAACACCAATCCCAAGAACCCTCCATATGTCTCTTGCAGGCATAAGGGATTTGAGCATAATAAATACGCCGCCTGAAGACAGGCTTGCCATAAAAACCTTGGTTGCAAGATTTGATGATGAACTGATAAGGAATGCTGTAAGAAGGGAACTTGCCAGAGGCGGCCAGGTATTTTTTGTCCACAACAGGGTAGAGAGTATAGCGGCAATGGCTGATTATCTCAAAAGGCTTGTCCCTGAGGCGAGGGTTGCGGTTGCCCACGGCCAGATGAAGGAAAAGGGGCTTGAGAAGGTAATGGCAGACTTTATAAATAAAGGATACGACATTCTGCTTTCCACATCCATTATAGAATCAGGACTTGATATACCGTCTGCGAATACAATTCTCATAAACAGGGCTGACAGGTTCGGCCTTGCGGAAATTTATCAATTGCGCGGAAGGGTTGGCAGAAGCAGCCATAAGGCATATGCCTATCTTCTGACGCCGCCTGAATTGATATTGGCAGGGGATGCAAAGAAAAGACTGAAGGTGCTTCAGGAACTCTCTGACCTCGGCGCCGGTTTCAGGCTTGCCGCACATGATCTGGAGATAAGGGGCGCCGGGGAACTCCTCGGAGCCAAACAATCAGGCCAGATTGCAGAGGTTGGTTTTGAGATGTATACGCAGCTTCTGGAAGATGCCATAAAAGAGCTAAAAGGCGAAAATATAGAAAAAGAGATTGAGCCTGAGATAAATCTCAGGGTGTCTGCATATATCCCTGAAAATTATATCCCTGATGAGAGGCAGAGGCTCTTTATCTATAAAAGGATTGCCACAGCGGCATCTGAGGACGGGATATCTGCGCTAAAAGAGGAACTTATAGATAGGTTTGGGGATATACCTGAGCTGCTGAATAACTTATTCAGAATTGCGGGTTTGAAATTGCTGTTAAAAAAACTTAAGATAACCGAGCTTTCTCAAAAAGGGGACTACCTTTATATAACATTCTCCAATGATACTGCTGTGTCGCCGCAAAAGCTGCTTCAACTTGTAAAAAAGAATCCAAAAAGGTTCAAACTTACGCCGGACTCAAAATTCATTGTTCTTATAGAAAAAGGGAAGGAAATCTGGGAGGAGGCAAGATATATATTGCAACAGATGATAACAGGGTGATAGTATTTTAAAATTATTATGAAAATGAGGGAACAGGTGGAAAAGGTAAAAAATAAAAGAAAAGAGGCAGCTGCATATTTCAGCCTGCATCAGTTTTGCAATCAGAAACTTGCGACTGCCTGTTTGCTGCTCGCTCTTTGCTGCCTGCTGTTTATTGCGGGTTGTAAGAGACAGGAAGAGGAAAAGGCAAAGGCCGTTTCTCCAACTGATGTGGCGATAAGGATAGGTGACAGGGAGATTAGCCATGGAGAATTTCAGGATACATTCAAAAGATTATTTCTTGAAGGAGAAGAGGCTGCCGAGGTTAAAAATGAGGAGCTAAAAAATCTCAAAATAGACCTTGTTAATCAGCTTGTTGAAGAGGAATTGATTCTGGAAGAGGCAAAGAGGCTGGCAATAGATGTTAAGGATAATGATGTTTTTAAAGAGATGGAAGAAATAAAAAAAGAATACGATGGAGACACATTTGAATCAACCATCATGAATAAATATGGAAGCATAAATAAATGGAAGGAAGAGATTAGAAAGAAGTTATTGATTAAAAAGGTTATAGATAAAATTATTACTCCCATGATTATCGTTAAAGAGGGCGAGGCCCAAAGATACTATAAAGAACATATAACAGATTATAATAGGAAAGAACAGGCAAGGGCCAGGATGATTGTGGTAAAGACAGAAGAAGAGGCAAACAGTGTGAGGGAAAGGTTGAAAAGAGGGGAAGGATTTGCAAGGATTGCGCAGGAGGTTTCATTAAGCCCTGAAGGTAAGAGGGGTGGAGACCTCGGTTTTTTTGGCAAAGGAGATATGCCAAAAGAATTTGAGGATGTGGTTTTCTCTTTGCCGCCCGGCAAAATAAGCGATGTGATAAAAACTGTATACGGCTATCATATTTTCAGGGTTGAAGAAAAAAGGGGCGCAATGGATCTAAAATTTTCAGAGGTAAAAGACCAGATAATGAATAAGTTAAAGAGAGAAAAGAGCGACATGGAATTTCAAACATGGATGAGGGAATTAAAGCAAAAGACAAGGATAGAGGTGAAGGAGGAACTATTGTGAAAACAATTGCAGATTGCAGATTGCAGATTGCAAATTTTAAATCTCAAGCCTGCTTACTGTTTACTGCATACTGCTTACTGCTTACTCCAGTCCATGCCGAGATTGCAGACAGGATAGTGGCTGTGGTGAATGACAGCGCTATTACCTTATCTGAACTGAATATTGCCACTGCCGGACTTGGAGATATAAAGGGAGATGACAAAGAGAAAAGAAAAAAGATTATTGAAACAAAAAGCAAGGTGTTAGACCAGCTTATTGAGAAAAAACTGGTTGAACAGGCGGCAAATAAAGCAGGCATTACTGTTAGTGAAAAAGAGATAGACAATACAATTGAAGATGTGAAGAGGCAAAACAACATAGGTCAGGAAGATCTATTAAGCGCGCTCGCAAAAAATGGCCTTACATTTAAGGAATACCGCGGGCAGCTTAAAGACCAGATCAGGCAGGTAAAATTTATAAATAAAGAATTCCGGACAAATGTAAAGGTCTCTGATGAGGATGTAGTATCGTATTACAAACAAAATCAGGATAAATTTTCGGGCCCGGCGGTGTACAGAATCAGGATAATATCATTTCTCTTAAGCGGGCAAGACAAAGGAAAAGACGCGGAGAAAAAGGCAAAAGATATCCTTGCCATGGCCCAAAAAGGCGCAGATTTTGCAAAACTGGCTTTGGCCTATTCGGATGGGCCGAACGTCAAAGATGGCGGAGACCTTGGCTATATCAGTCCGGGCGAAATGGATGCGGCAGTGGAAAAAGCCGCAGGCGGATTAAATATCGGCGAAATAAGCGATGTAATAAAGACCCCCGCAGGGTTTCACATAATACAACTTATAGACAGGCGAAAGGCAGAGCCAAAACCTATTGCAGCGGTTCTTGACGAGATTAAAAATATTATCTTCCAAAAGATTATAGATGAAAGATACAAACTCTGGCTGGAAGAGATTATGAAAAAGGCATATATAGAGGTGAGACTATAGAAACAGGTTGAGGTTAAGATTTAGGTTGAGAATATGTTAGTTCTAAATTGCATTGCTGCCTTAACCTTAACCTTAACCTTAGCCTTAACCTTTTCCCCGTATGAAGCCAACCATAGCAATTACCATGGGCGACCCGACCGGGGTTGGACCCGAGGTTGTCTTAAAGGCCCTTGCGGATAAAAAGGTTAGGCGGCTTTGCAATCCTGTGATTCTGGGCGATGAGGCGGTCCTCAGATTTATAAGCGCAAAATGCAAATTGCAAAATGCAAATTGCAAAATAATAAACCTCTCGAATCTCAATTCTAAGAAACTAAAACCCGGAAGACCTGATAATGCCTGTGCAAAAGCCATGATGAAATATATAGAAGAGGCTGTGCGCATGGCAATGAGCGGCGCTGCAGATGCAATTGTTACGGGTCCTATAAGCAAAGAGGCTATAAATAAGGCAGGATATGATTTTCACGGCCACACAGAATTCCTTGCGCATCTTACAAAAACAAAAGACTTCTGCATGATGCTTGCAGGTAAAAGCCTTAAGGTTATTCTTGTAACCATCCACGAATCCATAAAGAATGTTCCGCAGCTTTTGACAAAAGAAAATGTTTTCAAGACCATAAAGATAACAGACGATTCATTTAAAAAATATTTTGGCTTTCAAAGGCCGAGGATTGCAGTAGCTGCCCTTAATCCCCATGCGGGTGAAGGAGGTCTTTTTGGAGACGAAGAAAAATGGATTATAATCCCTGCCGTGAAGAAGGCAAGGCAGATGGGTGTAAATGCTTCAGGCCCCTTGCCGCCGGATACGCTTTTTTACAGGGCTGTAAGGAATAAAGAATTTGACGGCATTGTCTGTATGTATCATGACCAAGGGCTTATTCCGCTGAAACTTTTACATTTTGAAGATGGCGTCAATATTACCCTTGGCCTGCCCATTATCCGCACATCCGTTGACCACGGGACAGCCTATGATATTGCATGGAAAGGTATAGCAAACCCGGCAAGTATGATGGCTGCTATAAAGATGGCGGTGGAGATGTCAAGGAATAAATTTTAAATTCCCTTCGTCATCCAGATAAATCCTTTCTGCTATGGGGTGTTCGGGGAAGCCGGGCATGAGGAGGATTTTACCGCAGAGCGCTGCAAGAAAGCCTGCGCCGACCGCAGGCATGACCCTTTGAACAGTAATATCGAAGCCGTTCGGCCTCCCGGTGAGCGAGGGATTGTCAGATAACGAATGCGGCGTCTTTGCAATGCAGACCGGAAGGTTTTTATAGCCAATATCTTCCAAAACCTTTATATCTCCTTCTGCCTCTTTTGAGAATACTGCCTTGTCCGCGCCATACATCTCTTTTGCAATGGTGATAATTTTTTCTTTTACAGACATATCCAGCGGATAAAGATAATGGAATTTATTTTTATGCCTGCATAGCTCTATTATTTTTTCTGCAATATCAATTCCGCCCTTGCCGCCTTTATTTCTTACATCTGTCACAAAGGCAGGTATGTCTTTATTTTCAAGTAGGTTGATTATCTCATTCAATTCCTCATCTGTATCTTTTTCATAGCGGTTGATTGCCACAAGCAATGGGATACCGAATTTCCGGATATTCTCAATATGCCTCTCCAGATTTTTAAAACCATGCAGCCGCAGGGCATTTAACGTTGCCACAATAACAGCAAGAGATGGATGCAGGCTGCCGACCCGGCATTTTATATCAAAGAATTTCTCTGCCCCAAGTTCTGTTCCAAACCCTGCCTCTGTTATTACATAGTCTGCAAATCTTAATGCTGTCTTTGTTGCGATAAGGCTGCTGCAACCGAGAGAAACATTTCCAAAAGGTCCGCCGTGAACAAATACAGGTGCTCCTTCTACAGATTGGACAATATTGGGATGGATGGCATTTCTTAAAAGCGCTGTTACTGCGCCCTGGATTTTCAGATCTTTCACAAATAGAGGGCGGCTGTTGCTATCAAAGGCCACAAGGATATTTTCAACCCGCTGCTTTAAATCCATGAGATTTTGGCTCAGGCAGAGGATTGACATTATCTCGGATGCGGCAGAGATATGGAATTCATCAATTCTCTCAATTTTGCCTTCAAACCCAACTTTTACCTTTCTCAGCGCCCTGTCGTTTATATCCGAAACCCGTTTCCATAATATCCGATCTGGATTTATTTTTAGCTTATTTCCGTGATAGAGATGATTATCTATGATAGAGGAGATTAGATTGTGCGCTGAAACCACTGCATGGTCGTCGCCTGTGAAATGCATGGTAATGTCTTCAACAGGCAAGACCTGCGACTGCCCGCTTCCCGTTGCGCCGCCCTTGGCGCCGAAAAAAGGGCCGAGGCTCGGCTGTCTTATGCAGGCGATGACCTTTTTGCTCAATAATCTTAAAGACTGCGCAAGGCCGATAGTTATGGTTGTCTTTCCCTCGCCGGCAGGGGTAGGGCTCATTGAAGTAACAAGAATCAGTTTGCCGTCTTTTTCCCGGGCCGGGTCTTTAAGCAGGGCCGAATTTATTTTGGCAATATAACGACCATAGGATATGATATGCCTTGACGGGATACGCAGTCTGCCGGCAATATCCTCAATATGCTTTAACTTTACAGAAATGGCAATTTCTATATCTGTCTTCATTTTATCTTTGGTAGCACAGGTGTAAACATGTGTCAACATCTTACTCGTTGCATAAGTTGCATAAGATTATTATATTGAAACACAACTGTTTATTCTGTAAGATAAATAAAAATGGCTTATAGGGGGCTGTCATGCAAAAACAAGAGATTAAAAAAATATTATTCCCAACAGATTTTTCAGTTGCATCTGACTATGCGTTGTCTTATGCTGTATCCATGGCAAAACGGTTCAAGGCAGAGATCTTTCTCATTCATGTTGTTGACACAAGCTATGATATATCAGGTTTTTATATACCGCATATATCCGTAGAAAAACTCATACAGGAAATGGAAAGCTCAGCAGAAGCGCAGTTGAAAAAGGTCGGCGGTAAAATATCCCGCAGCGTAAAGGCATATAAATCTGCTGTAAAAAGCGGCATCCCGTATAAAGAGATAATCAAATTTGCCAAAAACAAAGGCATAGATATGATAATAATGGGAACCCACGGCAAGTCAGGCACAGACCACTTTTTCTTCGGCAGCACAACCGAGAGGGTTATGAAACAGGCTGACTGTCCTGTCTTAACAATCCGTCCCCCGAAGGATATGCTTTTAAAGGGGAGGGAATAATGTTCGGCATAGGGCTTCCAGAGCTTATTGTTATTCTTGTCATAGCCCTGATTGTCATAGGGCCTAAAAAACTCCCTGAGATTGCAAAGGCCGTTGGCAAGGCATTTGCTGAATTCAAAAGGGCGACTGAAGATATAAAAAATAGCGTAAAAGATGACATTGAGAAAACGACCGGTTCACTTACCGAATTGTCTAAAGAAGTAAAAGCCCCGATAAATCAACGACCGCAAACACCCCCCGCAGAAGAAAAAAAGAAGGATACATAAAGATGCAGCAAGAATACAAGATGCCGTTTACATCCCATCTGGTGGAACTTAGAAAGAGGCTTATTGTAAGCGTTGTAGCTGTGGCAATAGGTTTTGCTGTCTCATACAACTATTCTAAAGAGCTCTTTATGATACTTGCCAAACCGCTCCCTCCGAACACATCTTTTGCCTTCACGAGGCTGATAGAACCGTTCTTTACATACCTCAAGGTATCTTTACTCACAGGCATATTTCTGGCAAGCCCTGTTTTAATATACGAAATCTGGTTGTTTATCGCGCCTGGGCTTCATGAAAATGAGAGGAAGTGGGTTTTGCCAATCGTCTTTTCCTCAACGGCCTTATTTATAGGCGGCGTGCTGTTCGGCTATTTTCTGGTGCTGCCGTTCGGTTATAGTTATTTTTTAAGCTTTTCATCAGATACGATAAAGCCCATGCTGTCAATGGATGGATATTTCTCGTTCACGACAAAGTTTCTCCTGGCATTCGGGCTTGTATTTGAGATGCCGCTCTTTATACTGTTCTTGTCTCTGCTGGGCATTGTAAACGCAAAAATGCTCTCCGCCTACAGAAAATATGCGGTAATTGCCATATTTATTATAGCCGCTTTTTTAACGCCCACGCCTGATGCGTTCAGCCAGATACTAATGGCCGCGCCTATGCTTGTGTTCTATGAGGCAGGGATAATATTGGCAAGGATATTCGAAAGAAAAAGGGGCTCGCAATGACACATGGAGCAATTTACACTCACAACCCAATTCATCCCAAAGGGCGACCAGCCGAAGGCGATTAAACAGCTTGTTGACGGCCTCAAAAATGGCATCAGGCATCAGGCGCTTCTCGGTGTTACAGGCTCAGGCAAGACATTTACCATAGCCAATGTCATAGCAGAGATAAATAAGCCCACGCTTGTGCTTGCGCCTAACAAGACACTTGCTGCGCAGCTCTTTGCAGAATTTAAAGAACTTTTTCCTGAAAATGCGGTTGGGTATTTTGTATCTTATTATGATTACTACCAGCCTGAGGCATACATCCCCACGACAGATACTTATATAGAAAAGGACTCGTCTATAAACGACGAGATAGACAAACTCCGCCATTCTGCAACCCATGCGCTGCTTACCAGAAATGATGTGATAATCGTTGCATCCGTATCGTGCATCTACGGCATAGGCTCTCCTAAAGATTACGGCAGTATGCATCTATACGCAGAAAAAGGCATGGATACCCAGAGGGACGAGGTTTTAAAGAGGCTTGTGGAGATGCAGTATCAGAGGAATGACTATGACTTTTACAGGGGCACATTCAGGGTAAGGGGAGATGTGGTTGAGATATTCCCTGCATACGAGGCTGAGACCGCTGTGCGGCTTGAGTTCTTCGGGGATACCATAGAGGCCATATCAGAGATAGACCCAATGCGGGGAAGGATTCTAAGAAAGGCAAACAAGACACTTATTCATCCTGCAAGCCATTATGTGACAACAAGAGATAATCTGAAAAGGGCGATGGACAGCATAAGGGAGGAGTTGCGGGAGAGACTAACACTGCTGAAGGCTGAGAACAAGCTACTTGAGGCGCAGAGGCTTGAGCAGAGGACTATGTTTGACCTTGAGATGCTTGAGGAGATGGGATACTGCTCAGGCATAGAGAATTATTCAAGGCATCTCTCAGGAAGACTTCCGGGCGAGCCGCCGTATACATTGATAGACTATTTTCCTGAGGAGTTTCTTTTGATAATTGACGAGAGCCATATATCAATACCTCAGATTGGCGGCATGTATCACGGCGACAGGTCTCGCAAGGAGACATTGGTAGGGTACGGATTCCGCATGCCGTCTGCGCTTGACAACAGGCCCCTTAAATTTGACGAATTTGAAAAGAGGGTAAATCAGGCGATATATGTCTCTGCAACGCCTGCTAAATATGAGATGGAGAAGGCAAAGGGCGCTGTTGTGGAGCAGATTATAAGGCCCACAGGCCTCATGGATCCTGACATAGAGGTTAGGCCTGCAAAGGCGCAGGTGGACGACCTGCTTGAAGAGATAAGAAAGAGGGTTGAGAAAAAAGAACGTGTGCTTGTAACAACCCTGACAAAGAGGATGTCAGAGGATTTGACAAGATATTATGCTGACCTTGGTGTTAGGGTTAAATACCTGCATTCAGATATTGAGACCCTTGAAAGGGTTGAGATTTTAAGGGCATTAAGACTCGGCGAATTTGACTGCCTCATAGGAATAAATCTTTTGCGTGAAGGGCTTGACCTGCCGGAGGTTTCGCTGGTTGCCATCCTGGATGCTGACAAGGAAGGCTTTCTGCGCTCTGAGAGGTCTCTCATCCAGACCTGCGGCAGGGCTGCAAGGAATGTGAACGGCTGTGTCATTATGTATGCGGATAGAATAACAGGCTCAATGCAAATAGCCATTGACGAGACAATCCGCAGACGGAAGCTCCAGGCTGAATATAATAAGAAAAACGGCATTACCCCTGAGACCATAAAGAGCGCAATCAAAGATGTCCTTAGTTCTGTGTATGAGGCGGATTACTATACTGTGCCTGTTGCGGCAGAAAAGGAAGCTGAATATATCCCGCCCCACGAGCTGCCTAATTTGATAAAGGCCTTGCGCAAAGAGATGCAGGAGGCTGCAAAAGAAATGGATTTTGAAAAGGCAGCAGAACTCAGGGACAGGATAAAGGAACTTGAGGCGCTGGAGGTAAGGATTGGATAGATGGGAGGGTTAATTCAGCTTCGGCCTTTTCTTATGCCAATCTGTTGCCTGCTCAACTGAAAAAGCGTCCTGTGCACTCGTTCACTCCAATGACATGTCTTTATCAATATTATACTGCACCTATATAATTTACGGGTTTGTTATACCGATAAATCAAGAAAGTTTTTACACCATCACACCTTCTGAAAATACTTCCACAGGAACGGTAATGGTTTTATCCCACTGCTCCCTTGTCCGAATACTATGCTCAATCTTTTTAGCTACTTCGGCAGTCAAATATTTTTCTCCGCACTGTTGGCAAACACCTGCCGGGACATTTTGGAAAATATACAACTTTTCCTTATACCGATAGTCTAATTCAACCCTTTCTTCTTTTACTTCCCCGCCGCAATGTGAACAATCGCCATATTTGTGCATAAATATCACCTCCTTATACCCTTGTTCTTTCGTCTACCCATTTTGGTTGTTTTGGCAAATAGACTGTTATTATTCTAATCCATATACCTTTCCTTTTCAGCGTGGTAACTGATTTCATATTCTCCGTGCTTTACTTTTTCCCTGATTTTTCTAATATCCATTTAATTAACTGCCATTAAATCTTCGGCCTTTTCTTATGCCAATCTGTTGCCTGTTCGTAGGCATAGGCTGTTTTTAAGACAGTCTCTTCATCAAGGGGCTTCCCCAGTATCTGAAGTCCTATCGGCAGATTGTCCTTTGTAAATCCGCATGGAAGAGAAAGCCCGGGTATTCCGGCAAGGTTGCATGAGATGGTGAAAATATCAGAAAGATACATGGTGAGCGGGTCTGCGGTCTTTTCGCCAATCTTAAACGCAGGGGTCGGCGTAGTGGGTGTTAGAATAACGTCGCATTTTTTAAATGCCTCTTCAAAGTCTCTTTTTATAAGCGTCCTCACCTGTGACGCCTTTTTGTAATATGCGTCATAGTAGCCTGCCGAGAGGGAATAAGCGCCGAGCATAATCCTTCTTTTTACCTCTGACCCAAAGCCCTCATCCCTTGTTTTGCAATACATATCCATTAGGTTTTTGCTGTCCTTTGCCCTGGAGCCGTATTTAACGCCGTCATATCTTGCAAGGTTAGAACTCGCCTCTGCTGTTGCGACAAGGTAGTAAACTGCAATGGCATAGTCTGTGTGAGGCAGGTTGACATCTACAACTGAGGCGCCTTGTTTTTTTAAGACCTCTATAGCCTCCTTCACAGCCTTTTCCACATCGTTGTCCAGACCTTTAATAAAATACTCCTTTGGGATGCCTATTTTTAAACCTTTCACATCCTTTGTTAATACCTTTGTATAATCAGGCACAGGCGCATCAATTGATGTTGAATCCTGCGGATCATAGCCTGCCATTGCATTGAGCATTATTGCGCAATCTTTTATATCTTTTGTCAATGGGCCTGCCTGATCAAGGGATGACGCAAATGCAATCATGCCGTATCTTGAAATCCTGCCATAAGTCGGCTTCAAACCTACAATGCCGCAGCAGGACGCAGGCTGGCGGATAGAGCCGCCTGTGTCTGTGCCGATGGACCCTGCACATTCGCCTGCAGAAACGCTTGCCGCAGAGCCGCCGCTTGAGCCGCCCGGTACCCTTTCAGTATCCCACGGATTTTTTGTGACAAAGAAGGCAGAATTTTCAGTGGATGAGCCCATGGCAAATTCATCCATGTTGTTTTTACCAAGGATTACTGCGCCTGCTTCCTTCAATTTCTTTATGACAGTGGCATCATAAGGCGGGACAAAATTATTTAGTATCTTTGATGCGCAGGTGGTTAATATTCCTTTTGTGCAGAAGATATCTTTAACTGAAATCGGCACACCTGTAAGAGGAGTTATGTCTTTGCCCGACCCACCCTTTGGGTGGGTGCACCGAATTCTTTTATCAGCCTCCATTGCCTGTTTCATGGCGTCTTCTTTTGTGACTGTGATGTACGCCTTTATCTTTCCGTCAACCGCGTCAATCCTTTTTAGAAATGCCTCTGTCAGCTCTAAAGAGGTTGTCTCCTTCTTCTTTAATTTTTCATGCAGTTCGTGGATAGTTAAGTTGTACAGTTCCAAGATTATCTCCTTTTATTCTATGATCCTCGGCACCTTAAAACATCCCTTTGCCTTTTCAGGGGCGTTGCTTAATACATCTCCCTGTGATAAAGACGGCTTTATCACATCTGTTCTGAATATACCCGCTGGAGACACTGCGCAAGTTGTTGGCTCCACATTTTTTGTATCCAATGTGCTAAGTTTTTCCACATAGGCAAATATCTTCCCCATCTGTTCAGTATACAGTTTGGTTTCATCTTCAGAAAGGGCAAGCCGCGCCAGCGTCGCCACATGCTCAACATCCTTTTTGGTAATTGCCATAATACCTCCAATTTGTTTAAGTAGAGTTATCATAAGACATGGTTATATTCAAGCCATTTTACATTTAATGTTGTTCGTAAAAGGTAAAGAGGAAAAGCCGTATAGAAAATGACCGGGCTGGCAATATAATGGCTGTGGGAGGCGGCGACAGGCAGGAATAAAGACAAAAATAGCAAAAAACAAGACCCTCAACCTGCTCCAAAAGTGTTGGCTATTTCACCACAAAGATTACATCAGTCAATGCAGTAAAAGTTTGCGGTTTTCCTTTGTAATTAAATGTAACTTTCAAATTCTCTAATTTCTTGCTCTTGAAGTTGTCCAGATATTTCATAATCGTTGGTTTCAAAAGGTCAAGGTTTCTTTTCAGTTTCCAAGAACTATTAAAGTCATCTGTGTCAACAAGCACAAGGAACAAACGATTTTCAGAACCGAAACGCATCTCGCCTTGATTTTCGTAAAGCCACTTTGCAAGAGTTGTTGGACTGTCCTGAACCTCTTTGAGAATTTGAAGTTTCTCGTTTTTCAAAGTAGCCAAAACTGAATTACAGAAATCGTCATTTTTGTCTTTCATCTTTTCAACGATTTCATAATAAACGTCTGCGTCTTTAGCTTTTTTGTCAACTCCGATTTTCGCTTCTGCTGCTTTGTTTTTCAGAAAGGTTAATTCAACAGGCATACCTTTTTCTTTACGCTTGAACTTGATATATTCAGCAGGGAGGTAAGTTACTTTCAAATCAAAGGGAATGTTATTGATGAAGAAGTCAACGCTTTTGATTTGTCCGACTGTCGGTAAAACTAATGAATTAGATTTAAAAATATGTTCAATCAAGATGCTGCTCCAGTGATTATACCAACTGTTCAAAACGTATCCCTGAACTGCAATATTTATTTCTGTTTCAAATTTTGAAATGAGAGTGTCGTAAGATTTGTGAACCTTCACATAACGGCTCACTAAATACTTGTCTAAAGAGTTCTGATAATCGCCTCCCCAGTCAAAGTTTTTTAGTTTGTAGAGTTCAGAAACTAACTGCTCAGTGTCAAGTGTTTGCACCTCCCCCGAAATAGTGGACACACCAAAGGGTTAGGTTATAGTAGAATCATATAACCTAAGGAGGTGTGAAATGCAAGAAAGGAAAGTGAACAGGAAATACGATAAGCAGTTTAAGGAAGAAGCAGTAAGACTT
>JAUYHF010000020.1 GCA_030690165.1 Deltaproteobacteria bacterium
CAACTGCGGATGAAGAAATTACAGAGCGAAGTATCAATTCTTCGCGTAATAAAGGGTCTTTCAGATATGGGTTAGTTTCTTTGAGGGATTTCTTTTTCATGGGGTTATTATACTACAATAGATAGAGAAAATGATAGAAAAAACTATCCTCCTGATAAGCAGGAAAAGGCAACAAAGACGGTTTTGGAGCAGGCAGAACTGCTTTGCGCGAATTGGGCTGCGTGATTCGAGAATCCCTCTCACCCTGCCCTCTCCCGCAAGGGGAGAGGGAAATTAGGGGACAATAACCTATGAAAGACACAATATCTATTGGCCACGGCGGTGGAGGAAGGCTTGCGAGGGATTTGATAAAAAATCTCTTCCTCAGGCATCTCGATAATCCTAAGCTCGCCCCGCTTGGAGATTCCGCAGTATTTGAAATAAACGGCTCAAGGCTTGCCATGACTACAGACTCCTATGTTGTAAAGCCCATCTTTTTCCCGGGCGGCGACATAGGCAAACTTGCCGTATGCGGCACAGTAAACGACCTTGCAGTTGCCGGGGCAAGGCCTTTGTACCTCTCCTGCGCAGTGATTATAGAAGAAGGGTTTTCGCTTAAAGACCTTGAAATCATAACATTATCCATTAAAGATGCTGCGCGCAAGGCAGGGGTTGAGGTTGTAACAGGCGATACAAAGGTGATAGAAAAGTGTCAAAGTGTCAGAGGGTCAGAGGGTCAAAGCAACATCTATATCAACACCGCAGGCGTAGGGATTGTTGAAAACAGCATTGACCTTGGCATAGACAAAATAGATGTCGGCGACAAGATAATCCTGAGCGGCAATATCGGCGACCACGGTATAGCAGTGCTTTCTAAAAGAGAGGGTTTTGATTTTGAGTCTTCAATAGAAAGCGACTGCGCGGCGCTGAACAATATTGCGCAGGCTGTACTGAAATCAGGCCATATACGATTCATGCGCGACCCAACAAGGGGAGGGCTGGCTGCTGCTCTAAATGAGATAGCAGAAGACGGCGGATTCCGGATTGAGATAACCGAGGAGTCTATCCCTGTGGCAGATGAGATAAAAGGCATTTGCAGCATACTTGGCCTTGACCCTTTGTATATCGCCAATGAAGGAAAGCTGATTGCAGTTGTTGCGCGGGATGACGCTGATAAGGTTTTAAAGACAATACAGGCTAACCCGCTTGGACAGAAGGCATCTATAATCGGAGAGATAACAGGCAAAAGAGGGAAGAGCGGTGTGTATCTCAAAACCTCCTACGGCGGCACAAGGATTTTAGATATGCCTGTTGATGACCCATTGCCAAGGATATGTTAAATATGCTTCTTCAAACCAAAAATCTTACCAAGACCTTTGGCGGGCTTACTGCCATTGAAAATATTGACCTTGCGGTAAAAAAGGGTGAAATTGTAAGTCTA
>JAUYHF010000021.1 GCA_030690165.1 Deltaproteobacteria bacterium
TTCCATGGGCGCATTCTGGGCAGGTCTTGCAGGGGTTTTTTTTGCAGGAAAATTCGCCTTTGTTTCGCCGGAGAGTTTTACATTCTTTGAGTCTGTATTTGTCCTTGCAATGGTTGTGCTTGGAGGCATGGGAAGCATCCCCGGCGCAATAATCGGCGCAGTAATCCTTATTATATTACCGGAGGTTTTAAGGGGACTTGCAAGCTACAGAATGCTTATCTTTGGCGCAGCCCTTGTTGCCATGATGATATTCAGGCCGCAGGGTCTTATCGGCAGCCCAAGACGAAAGGTTGAACTCCATCCGGAAGATGAGAAGATTTATGTTCAGGAGATGGAGTCATTATATGAGGCGGAACACAGATGAGCCATGTCTCTACGGCAGATTAAACGGAAACCCTTTTCCGCTCTTTGCTGCCTTTATAAGGCGACTTATATGTTTAATCTCCACCCCAAAAGAAAACCCCTTTGCCCTCTTTAATGCCTTTTCAAATAACACAGAGGCGCTTTTAGTCCTGCCGTTTAAAAACTCAAGCTCGCCAATGGAAAGTTCGCAGTATGAAAGGCCTCTTTCATCTTTTGTCTCATTAAATAATTTCCGCGCCTTTATAAAATCACCTTTGGCATTTTTAAAATCGCCCATCATCTTAAAGGCAGTCCCCTCGCCCCACAATGTGTATGCAAAGCTCACCTTATCGCCAATCTTTTTATAATACCCCTTTGCCTTTTTAAAATATTTTAGAGAGCCTTTAAAATTGCCCTTCATCCGTGTGGCATTGGCAAGGCCGCAGTAAGAATAGGCTATGCCGAAGGTATCTTTCAGTCCCCTGAAAATTTCATTCGCCTTTGAGTAGTATCTGCAAGAATCATCTATCCTGCCTAATATTCTTGAAGCGCCCCCAAGACCGCACAGGCAGTAGCCAATGCCTGATGTGTCTTTCATAGCCGTAAACCTGCTTATCGCCTGCTTAAATGTTTGTAGGGCCTTTTTCAAATCACCCTTTATCCTGTAAGCCCCTCCCTTTGCCCAGAGCAGAAAGGCAAGCCCTGTCTTGTCTTTAATTTTTTCATAAAACCTTTCGCCCTTTGAAAATATCTTAAGCGCATCCTTGTGCCTGCCCATTGCCCTTAAAACAAGCCCGATGCCGATAAGCGCATCTGCGGCAGATGACTCGTCTCTTATTTGCCCGGCAATGGAATAGGCCTTCTCATAATTGGATTTTGACAGTTCATATTTTCCAATCATCCTCCAGCAATCTCCAAGGCTTAAGAGACAGGACAGCTCTTCTCCCTTGTCTTTGCACATCCCTTTTGCCTTGATATACAGGCCGGCGGCCTCATTGAATTTAGAGGCTACCCGTTTTTTCTCTGCCTGCTCAAATATTTTTTCAAAATCTTGCATCTCGGTGAACCCCTTATCTCCCTGCTTACGACTTGCAGGGACAAGTTTATTGACAACCTGTAACCTTTTAGATAGCTTATATGAGAAAATATAAATTTTCAATCGTTTTTAAAAAAAGGGCATGCACTGAAAGACACTATTTCAATGGCACACGGCGGGGGCGGAAGGCTTGCAAGGGATTTGATAAAAAATCTCTTCCTCAGGCATCTCGATAATCCTAAGCTCGCCCCACTTGGAGATTCCGCAGTATTTGAAATAAACGGCTCAAGGCTTGCCCTGACTACAGACTCCTATGTTGTAAAGCCCGTATTTTTTCCTGGCGGCGACATAGGCAAACTTGCCGTATGCGGCACAGTAAATGACCTTGCCGTTGCCGGTGCAAGGCCGTTATACCTCTCCTGTGCAGTGATTATAGAAGAAGGGTTTTCGCTTAAAGATCTTGAAGCCATAACATTATCTATTAAAGACGCTGCGCGCAAGGCAGGGGTTGAGGTTGTAACAGGCGACACAAAGGTGATAGAAAAGAGTCAAGGGAATAATATCTATATAAATACGACAGGGCTTGGGATTGTTGAAAACAGCATTGACCTTGGCATAGACAAAATAGATGTCGGCGACAAGATAATCCTGAGCGGTAATATCGGCGACCACGGTATAGCAGTGCTTTCTAAAAGAGAGGGGTTTGATTTTGAGTCTTCAATAAAAAGCGACTGCGCACCGCTGAACAATATTGCGCAGGCTATACTTAAATCAGGCTGCATAAGATTCATGCGCGACCCAACGAGGGGAGGGCTGGCGGCTGTTCTAAATGAGATAGCGGAAGACGGCGGATTCAAGATTGAGATAGCCGAGGACTCTATCCCTATAGCAGATGAGATAAAAGGCATTTGCAGCATACTTGGTCTTGACCCTTTGTATATCGCCAATGAAGGAAAGCTGATTGCAGTTGTTGCGCGGGATGATGCTGATAAAGTTTTAAAGACAATGCAGGCTAACCCCCTTGGACAGAAGGCATCTATAATCGGAGAGGTTACGGGCAAAGGAGAGAAGAGCGGTGTGTATCTCAAAACCTCCTACGGCGGCACAAGGATTCTGGATATGCCTGTTGATGACCCATTGCCAAGAATATGTTAAATATGCTACCAATAGTTTGAGGATAAATTATGGCAATATTGAATTTCAAGGGAAAGACCTTTGTCCAGAACCATCATCTGGCCGTAAAATATTACGAGCTTGTCCCGAAAAAGGACAAAAGCCTTACTGACAAAATAAGCCTTAACGATAATCTTATAATCCACGGCGACAACCTCAAGGCTTTAAAAGCCCTCCTTCCTACCTATGCAGGCAAAGTGAAATGTATCTATATTGACCCGCCATACAATACAGGCAATGAAAGATGGGTTTATAACGACAATGTCAACAGCCCGATGATGCAGGAGTGGCTTGGCAAGGTGGTTGACAGGGAGGACATGACCCGCCACGACAAATGGCTCTGCTTGATGATGCCGAGGCTGAAGTTGCTGAGGGAACTATTGAGGGAGGATGGGGTTATCTTTGTGAGTATTGATGACAATGAGGTTCATCATTTGAGGATGTTGATGGATGAGGTGTTTGGGGAAGATAAATTCTATGCAATGTTGACGTGGATTAACAGAACTAAGCCCACGAATATGGGAGAGGCACGATTTAATATACAACAAAACACAGAGTCTATTTTGGTTTATGGGAGAATGTCAATGACAGAATATCCGAGATTTAATCTATTTAAGACAGAAGAGAAAATATATTCGTCCAAAGATAAAGATGGCCATTATAGGACTGAAGAAATTGTACAGAGGAGGAATATAGGAACTCTTAGAAGAGATACAATGCTATACCCTCTTTTAGATATTACTCCAAAGAAGGGTTACCGATGGCAATTAAGCCTTAAAAAATATGAAGAACTTATGTCCAAAAAAAGGTTATTATTGATTAAAGGTAGGCCGTTCCAAAAGATATATGATTTTGAAGAAGAAAGATTTGCTTATGACCCGTTTTGGTCACATTTAGAAGAAGTTGGCACGGCTGAAGATGGAAAGCAGGAATTAAATGATATTTTTGGCATAGGACATGAATTCGAAACTGTGAAACCATTAGATTTAATAAAACGGATCATTTTTCATTCCACCTCATCTAACCAGGATGATATTATCCTTGACTCTTTCGCCGGTTCCGGCACAACTGCCCACGCAGTTTTGGACTTAAACAAAGAGGACGGAGGCAATCGTAAATTTATCCTCGTTGAGTGCGAGGACTACGCGGATAAAATTACCGCAGAGAGGGTAAGAAGGGTTATAAAGGGCGTCAAGACGGCAAAGGACGAGAAACTCAAAAACGGACTTGGCGGCACATTCAGCTTTTTCGAGCTTGGCGACCCGATTGAGATGGAGAGTATTCTGGAAGGTAAGAAACTCCCATCCTATATTGACCTTGCAAGGTATGTCTTTTATACGGCAACAGGAGAGGAATTTGACCCTAAAAAGGTGAATGAGAAAAGGAACTTTATCGGCGGATCAAAGGAATATGAAGTATATTTGTTCTATAAACCTGATATAGAATATCTCAAGTCAACTGCCCTCACACTGGATGCTGCAAAGAGTTTAGGCGAATACAAGGGCAAGAAACGGCTTGTCTTCGCCCCAAGCAAGTATCTTGATACAGAGTATCTCTTGGAGTATAGAATTGATTACTGTCAGTTGCCTTTTGAGATTTATAAGTTGAAGGGGTAAAAAGATGAGCATACTATTAAACGATAACGATATTTTGGAACTTATTCAGGAAAGGAAGATTTTGCCAGAAGGATATACCACAGTATTCCAGATGAGAGAGAAAAAAGGACATAAGGAACAGGAAGTAACGATAAAAAGAAATGACGACAGCCTATTTAAACTCATATTACGCCAGAATATAACAAATGTCTTGGATTTTTCTGTTATATTAGGCTATATGCCTTCAAAATCGAATGTTTTGTTTAGATTGACAAGATACAACGGAAGACATACCCATACTAATAAAATAGAAGGTGGTTCATTTTATGACTTCCATATTCATTTAGCCACGCAACGATATCAAGAGAAAGGATATGATGAGGATGCCTATGCTCAAGCCTCGAGCGCATATTCGGATATCCGTGGCGCTATGGAATGTTTAATAAAGGATTGCAATATAATTTTACCAGAAGATAGACAACCAAGGTTATTTTAAGGAGATTATTTCATGAATATTTTGGCTATTGAAGAAGATTTTAGAAAGAAAGTCTGCGACAAAATACAGATTGTTGGGGAAGGCAAAGAACGGTTTAGAATATTTACGCCGTTTATGTTTGATGATGGAGACCATCTGTCAATAGTAATGAAAATGTCGCCAATGGGCTGGATTATTTCTGACGAGGGTCATACCTATATGCACTTAAGCTATTATCTTGACGTTAAGGATTTGGAAAAAGGAACGAGGCAAAAGGTTATTAATGCTGCTTTGTCAATGTTTTGTATCAAGGACGAACAAGGCGAGTTAATGGTGCGGGTCGAAGATGGGGATTACGGTGACGCACTTTTTAGTTTTATCCAAGGTGTTTTAAAGATTACAGACGTTAATTATCTTACCCGTGAAAGGGTGAGGTCTACTTTTTATGAAGATTTTAAGGCTTTTATTTCCGAAAAAGTACCTGAAGAAAGAATGGTATTCAATTACAATGACAGCCAGCATGACCCCGAGGCGAAATATATAGTTGATTGCAAGGTGAATGGCATGAAAAGGCCGCTTTTTGTCTTTCCTATTCCTAACGATGATAAATGCAGGGACGCAACTATTAATTGTCTCCAATTTGAAAAATGGGGTATCCCATTCCGTTCAATGGCCATTTATGAAGACCAAGAAACTATAAACAGGAAAGTTTTGGCAAGATTCAGCGATGTCTGCGAAAAGCAGTTTTCAAGTCTTAACTTGAATAAAGACCGCATTGAAAAATATTTAAGCGAAGTAATAAGTGAATAAATGGAACTCAAAGACTACCAGAAAAAAACCCTTGAACAGGTTAAGCACTATCTTGGCGCCTTATCTGCGTTCAAGGCTAAAAACGATAAGGCCGTTGAGATAGACCCTGACCTTGCCATAGACTTTCCCCTTAAGGCATGGGAAAAAGTCTCCGATAAAGCGTATCATTCAAAAAAAAATGGCCTCGGCGAACACCTTCCGAATTTCTATCTTAAAATCCCCACAGGCGGGGGTAAAACTATCCTTGCCTGCCACACAATAGATTTAATCAACAGGACTTACCTCAAAAAGCAGACCGGCATTGTCCTCTGGATTGTCCCCACAACGCAGATCTACAGGCAGACCCTTGCCAGTTTAAGAAACAGGGAACATCCTTACCGTCAGGTTCTGGATATCGCAAGCGGAGGAAGGACTGTGGTACTTGAGAAGATGGACAGATTTACTCCGCTTGATATTTCCGAAAATCTTGCTGTGATGATGCTGATGCTCCAGTCCTCAAGCAGGCAGAATAAAGAAACGCTTAAGGTTTTCAAGGACAGCGGCAACTTTGCGGAATTTTTCCCGCAGGAAGACAGGATTAAAGACCATGTGGAAATATTGCAAAAATTCCCTAACCTCGATTATTTCGGAGATGAGCAAAATCTTTACGGAAAAATTGCCAAAACTTCTTTGGGCAATACCTTAAGGATTTTAAGGCCCACAATCATCATTGACGAAGGGCATAAGACATACAGCGAAATAGCACAGCAGACTATCAGAGGATTTAATCCTTCTATCATTTTGGAACTTTCGGCAACTCCTCCTGGAAACGGGAATATCCTCGTCAACATAAGCGGGCAGGAGCTCAACCGCCAAGATATGATTAAGCTTGATTTGCATATAACGAACAAGGCAAGCCTTGAGTGGGAAGACACGATGAGGGCGGCCTTTGATAAAAGGCTCTTTTTGGAGAGAACAGCCAGAGAGTATGAGGCAAACACAGGAGAGCATATAAGGCCAATCTGCCTGATACAGGCAGAGCGGACCGGCAAGGAACAGAGAGGAACAAAATACATACATGCAGAAGATGTAAAAGAATATCTGATTAAACAGTGCGGCATTTCCGTGGAAGAGATAGCAATAAAAAGCAGTGAAAAAGATGATATTGAAGGCATAGACCTTTTAAGCAAGGACTGTAAGATTCGCTATATCATCACTAAACATGCCTTGCAGGAAGGCTGGGACTGCGCCTTTGCCTATATACTTACGATTTTAACCAACCCAAGCTCACAGGTAAGCATTACCCAACTTGTGGGAAGAATATTAAGACAGCCAAAGGCAAGAAAGACAAAGGTTAAAGAGCTTGATGAGAGCTATGTTTTCTGTTTCAGGCAGAGGGCGAGAGATATATTAAAGGATATCAGAAAAGGTTTTGAGGCCGACGGTCTTGGCGATCTGGCTGCAAGGGTGACGATGGATGAAGGGGACGCCGCAAACGTTGACGCCACGAAAGAAAAGCTTATCGGATATAAAGATAAATTTAAAAAGTATGAGGGAAAGATTTATCTCCCCAAGTTTGTTGTGCAGGAAAATAGCGGCTGGAGAGACGTCAACCATGAAATGGATATCCTGAGCCGGGTTGATTGGAGCAAGGTCAATCTTAAGCCTTTGACAGAGATTCCCCTTGCAGAAAAGAGGATTGATGAACTGGAGGTTGTTGTAGGACTTAGCGAAGACGAAAAGGAACTGATTAAGGAAAAGGGGGCCGTTTATAAAAAGGGCGGGCTGGAACTGGATTATACATTTATAGCCCGGCAGATTCTCGATATAGTCCCGAACCCGTGGATAGCCTATGAGATTGGGAAAAAGATAATCAAACCGCTTTTGTCAAAATACGATGAAAAAATTGTAGAAAGCAACCTCGTCTTTATTATTGAAGAATTAAGAAAACACCTTGAAAAAGAAAGAGACAGGCAGTCTGAAGATGTTTTTAGGGAATTGGTAGAAAAGAAGGTTTTATATTTCTTTCTTATAGCGGAAAAAGGCGGTTTTAGGCTGCCAAGCCGCATGAGGGTTAAAAATAATTCAAGGCCTCTTTCGTCATTTTTGCAGAGGAGCCTTTTTGAGTTTGTGCCTGAAGAAGGCTTTAACGAGATGGAAAAATCCATTGCCCTTTACCTCGATGGACAGGAAAAACTCCTTTGGTGGTACAGAAATCTTTCAAGGCAGGATTACTATGTGCAGGGCTGGGGGAAGCATAGAATCTACCCCGACTTTATACTTGCGGATAATGACGAAAAAAAGAAGGATTACAGCAAGGTATTTGTCGTGGAGACAAAAGGCGTTCATTTAAAAAACGAAGATACGGATTATAAAAAAGACGTTTTTGAGTTCTGTAATAAATTGGGACGGCAAAAGGACTGGAAAGAATTGAACTTTGAATTTGCCGATAGAAAATTCGAGTTTCAGGTGGTTTTTGGCAATGAGTGGGAGAAGAGGGTTAATGAAATGCTTAATTATGTGTAGGATTTTAGCCGCACAAATATATTTTGAGTTTCATCCAAAAAGTAGAAGAAACCAATGCTTCTTCAAACCAAAAATCTTACCAAGACCTTTGGCGGGCTTACTGCCATTGAAAATATTGACCTTGCGGTAAAAAAGGGTGAAATTGTAAGTCTAATCGGGCCTAATGGCGCGGGAAAGACCACATTTTTTAACTGTGTGGCAGGTCTGTATCCTCCTTCAAAAGGCGAGATTGTTTTTAATGATAATATGATACACGGCCTGAAACCCCATAAGGTAACTGCAAAGGGCATATCACGCACATTCCAGAATATAAGGCTCTTTCCTGAGATGACGGCCATGGAAAATGTAATGGCAGGTGGTTATGTAAAAGGCAAGGCAGCCGTTGTCGGCGCAATCCTTAAAACCCGCAGAGCTATTGACGAAGAAAGGGATTTGTCCAAACAGAGTCTCAATCTTCTGGAGTTTGTCGGCTTGAGGAAAAAGGCGAGCATTTGGGCGAGAAATCTTTCTTACGGCGAGCAGAAAAGGCTGGAAATTGCAAGGGCGCTTGCAAGCGGGCCTGTCCTTTTGCTTCTGGATGAGCCTGCGGCAGGCATGAATCCTAAAGAA
>JAUYHF010000022.1 GCA_030690165.1 Deltaproteobacteria bacterium
AGGCTTAACCCTGCCAAAGGAAATAAACGGCTATCTGGATTTGAGAGGCCTCACGTCTGCGGAAGGCTTAACCCTGCCAAAGGAAATAAACGGCTATCTGGATTTGGGAGGCCTCACGTCTGCGGAAGGCTTAACCCTGCCAAAGGAAATAAACGGCTATCTGGATTTGAGAGGCCTCACGTCTGCGGAAGGCTTAACCCTGCCAAAGGAAATAAACGGCTATCTGGATTTGAGAGGCCTCACGTCTGCGGAAGGCTTAACCCTGCCAAAGAAATGCGGCTCTCTGTATTTGAGAGGCCTCACTTCTGCGGAAGGTGGGCAATATTTAGGGCACAAAATTAATATAAGGGATAGAAAAATATCCGAGTGGAAGGAGGATGGTAACTAATGCAACACGCCGCCAAATTAAATAACTCCCCAATGTTGCAATCAATCTGTAAAATATTATCCGACTGGCAATGGCATACTATGAAAGAGATTGCAGACAAGACCGGCTGCGTATGTGTCTCAACAAGAATATCAGAGTTAAAGAGGAATATTGTCCATAGCATATTTGTCAATGATGTTATGGTCAAACAAATTAAATGCCGATATGTCGGTAAAACCAATAAGGGCAATAAAATATATCAATATAGGATGTTAGGGGAGGTTTAATATGATAACAGGGATTATAAAGAGTGCGGAAGAGATTACGGGGCAATCAGGGTGTGAAGACTTTAAAAGCCAATGGTGGAGCTATTGCGTTGCTATGAATAAAATAGCAGGGCGAAGAATAGTTTTAACACCACATCCAAGCCCAGGGCATTTTGCCCCCTCTAATGGGGCGGAATTGACAAAAAATTTATATGACTATATTGGCGAGTCCTTCTCTTGGAAAAAAGATTGGCTCAAGGATATTCAGGAAGAGAAAGAGCCGATAGACTTGTCAGATATGAAAGTAGACACACCGTTAATAGTTTGGGGTATTCGGGGTATTAGACATAAGCGATATTTGGCTTATGTAAAAGATGGGTTAATCTATTGCTGGCCAGATGGGCAAACATCGTGGACAAATAACCCGCAGCCATGGGATTATGGGGAATTGGCAGAGCAAGGCAAAATATGACATTTCAAGAAGCCGTAAAATATATCACAACGGAAATAAACAAGGATAGCAACATGCAGCTTGTGTATATTTCTAATATTGCATATTCAGTGCAAGGCGAATTTGAGAGATATTGTATGGAGCATAAAAAGACACACCAGTTATCCAGAGAAGATGTTTATACCATTTCCAAAAAAGCAGCTAAACATTACTTGTATAGCTGGTTGTTGAATACGGATAAGGAGGGGTAGATGAAAATCGGAACTTGCCAATTATGCGGGAAGACAATGCACGAACTATGGCTCTCAACCCCTGCAAAGACTTGCATAAGATGCACCAATCTTACAGAGTTGGAGGGCGAATATTTAAGGATGGGAGCAGACGGAAATTTTTCTTGGGGTGCTGTGACTCAATATTATTCAAGCTTTTTTGCAATTTCAGGATTGATTAGATTACATGAGGTTGCATTTGTTAGAATAAGTTCAAATGATTATGAAATCCAACATGATACAGGAAC